>NZ_RCOB01000176.1:0-59439 GCF_004307665.1 Pseudomonas sp. Sample_16 | reverse complement strand
CTTCTGGGCGGGACCGCAAACCATCTCCCGGCGTATGCGAAATGGTGAGGTGCCGGTCGAGGCCGGCGTGCGACAGGGCGCCAAACGCCTGCGTCTGGGGTTCACCAGTGAGGACTTCGGTTACTCGATCAGTCTCGGCCTTCCTGAATCCAACGGCCACTTCATGCTTCCAGGGCACGACACGCCCATCCCTTCACGGTTCAGCCTCGATCCGCAGATCAAGCGCGAATGCATCTGGAACGGGGCGTTCTATCGTCCGGCAAGTCTGTTGGTGGATCGCGACGGCCCGATGATCCGCAGTCGGGCCGATCGTCAATGGGATGTACTGGCACAGCACACCCCGAATTTCGACAGTCTTTTTGATCAGGTCGGCAGCTTGCGCACCTCGCCGGAGGTTCTGGAACTGCGCGAATTCATCCGCCGCTGGCGCTTCTACGATCACTTTCGCAGTGACGTCGACGCACCAGTGCGCCAACCGCAACTGGGCACCCGTACGCCGGTTCTGCACCACGACGGCCGCGACCTGGCGGCGGCGTTGCAGACCATTATCGAAATCGGCGACCCCGAGGCATTGCGCGATGCGATCAGCGATGCATTTCCCGGTGCACGATTGCACATCGAACCGCTCGCCGGTGGCCGCTTCGCCATCGAGTTTTATCAGGAAGGATTGTTGCGCCCGCTGTCCGCCGCCGAACTGTCCGACGGCACACTGCGCTATCTGCTGCTGGTGGCGGCGCTGCTGACGCCACGCCCGCCGACGCTGATGGTGTTGAACGAACCGGAAACCAGCCTGCATCCGGATCTGTTGCTGGCATTGGCGCGGTTGATTATCCGCGCCTCCGAGCAGTGTCAGGTGTGGGTGGTGTCCCATGCCCGACGGCTGATCTCTGCATTGCAGCAGGACCCGGAATGCAACTGCATCGTGCTGGAGAAAACCCTTGGCCAGACCGGGATTGTCGGGCAGCGGATGTTGGACGAACCGGCGTGGTATTGGCCGGATTGAATGACAGGTGTCGAGTTGTTCTAAAAGGATCGGCGGATTTTCATGGCACGCCCGGGATTCTCGACTTGACTGTCGAAACCCATGTTCAAGTTGACATCGGTTCGATGTCTGACTGTTGGAACCTGAAAACTTTCAAAGCCAATCGGCCCGGGCGAACGAGGCGGAGCTGAAGGAATCGGCGTGCCTGGCGCTGCGGGCGGACTTACCTGCGGGTTTCTGAAGGGACCTGATTTTACTCCTCTGTAGGCAACCTTCACTGCTTCAGCCCGGTTTATCCTGTAAGCACGAAAGTTGAAGGACACCGCAGTTGCTGTAGCGGCAAACGATAAAGCGCTGAAGGCGGCCATGATCGCAAGCAGGGGATCCAGGGCTGAATTATCCGGATCCGCGGCAGCGATACTGGACCTCACGAACCCCGTCCCGGCACCGACGAATCCTGTCACAGCCCCTGTCATACCTGCGTACTTGGCGTGTTTCGAGACGGTTCCAGAGGCCGTGCTGCTAGCGACTTTTGCATTCCTGATAGAGAGCCTTGCCGAGTAAATTCCGACAGCGCCCGACACCAGACCCAGCGCAGACATTGCGACGAACATCCACGATTGCCAGTTTGGCTCGCCCGCATGCCCCGTCGGATCACTGAAATTCACCGGATCCCCCAGGCAATACGCATACGGATTCAACCCGCCCCGCCCAAACGGACTCAGACTGTCCGGGCTGTTGAAGCGCATCAGCACCGGATTGAATGCACGATGACCATTGCCCAGCAAATAGTGGCCGGTGACCGGGTCACCCCTTTCGCCATTGAAACCCAGAAGACTGCCGAGACCGCTTTCGACCCGGCGATGGCCGTAGGGCGAATAGACCTGCCGTAGAGGTGGATGGGTGAGTTGCTGAATGGATCGTTGGTGGTCAGTCGCCAGCAATCGACTCGCAACGTCATCATGATCGCGACGTTGCTCCGCCAGCAGTTGCGATTCTGTTTGAAACACACTCTGGCTGGTGCAGCCTTGCAATTCCGTCACCAAATGTTGGTGACGATAAAATCGCTGCATTTTTTCTTGCCCCAATGGCTCCAGCCCGATCAGCTGATCCAGTGCGTCGTAACCATAGCGGCACAAATATGTGGTCATCGTCAGCACCTCTGTTCAATGATCGTAGCTTGAAACGGCCGGAGGATTCGGAACAACTGGCAAAAGTGCTAGTAATTGAGGAAAAGTGTTTGGCCTGTTTGCCGAGGCGGCGTAAGACGGCTATTTTCCTTTACGCCGTAGGAAGGATCTATTTTTCGATTTGCCCCTCCAAGGACGGACCGTTATTGGCCAGACTCCCTGGCCGAACACTCACAAGGAAGAGAACATGGCAGATGCAAAAGTGCTTAAACCCATGAATCCGCAGGACATCGTAAAGTTATTGGTCGCGTTGCGCAGGGCGTTGCTGGCCAGCACTGCTTGATTTTCAAACTCAAAAAAACGCCGACGCTAGCGCTAGCCGTCGGCGTTGGAAACCTTGAAGGGTTTACCTCGCGAATCAGAACGCCGGCAGTACCGCGCCGCTGTACTTCTTCTCGATGAATGCTTTCACTTCCGGGCTGGTCAGGGCTTTGGCCAGTTTCTGGATAGCGGCACTGTCCTTGTTGTCCTCACGGGCCACCAGGAAGTTCACGTAAGGCGAATCAGCACCTTCGATCACCAGGGCGTCCTTGGTCGGGTTCAACTTGGCTTCCAGCGCGTAGTTGGTGTTGATCATGTCCAGATCAACTTCCTTCAGAACACGTGGCAACAGGGCCGATTCAAGTTCCTTGAACTTGAAGTTGTGCGGGTTCTTGGCGATATCTTTCGGGGTCGCCAGGGCGTTTTTCGGATCCTTGAGTTCGATCAGACCGGCTTTCTGCAGCAGGATCAACGCACGACCGCTGTTGCTGCCTTCGTTCGGGATAGCGATGGTCGCGCCGTCAGGCAGCTCGGCCAGGGTTTTGTATTTGCTCGAGTAGCCACCGAACGGTTCAACGTGCACACCTTGCACGGTGACCAGGTACTTGGCTTTGTCATCCTTGTATTTGCCAGCGTTGAAGCTGTCCAGATAAGGCTTGGTCTGGAAGTAGTTGGCATCCAGGCGCTTTTCGCCAACTTGCACGTTCGGCTGTACGTAGTCGGTGAAGACTTTGATTTCCAGGTCCACGCCTTCTTTGGCGAGGGTTGGCTTGATCAGCTCAAGGATTTCGGCGTGTGGCACCGGGGTCGCGGCAACCACCAGTTTCTCGCCAGCCTGGGCCAGGCCCGCGGTCAGGGCAGCCGCCAGTGCGGTGAACAACAGAACCTTTTTCATGCAGTGTCCTTATCGAATATCACAGTCGCTTGTGGCGACGGCTATCAGTACGTGTGCCAGTGAAGTGCTATCGCTGGCGTGAAGCGGACAATACCGGGATTTTTTATTCCCGAACAATAACCTTTATTCAGCTTCATATTCCATTTTGTTCATACAGCTCTAGCCCGCGCATTCCCTTGGTTGCGAGCCTGCTCGCGAGGGTCGCCAAACGATAACGCAGGGCTCCTGAGACTCTGCGGCGTTCTCGGGTTACAGGAGGCCAGCCTGCTTAAGTATTTGTTTCAGGGCGGCTTTTTCAGACGCGGAGCCCTTGTCGAGTATCTGCTGGAGTTGCCGTTCAATCTGCGCCAGCCCTTCATCCGGCAAATTCAAATGCTCCGGCAGAATCTCGTCGCCGGTACTCACCAGCAAGGCAAAGTGAATGACATTTTCCAGTTCGCGGGTGTTGCCCGGCCAACTGTGTCGCTCCAGCACGTGTTGCGCGGTTTCGCTGATCAGTGGCACCGGCAGATCGAGGCGTTGGCTGTAGATACCCAGGAAGTATTCGGCCAACGACAGAATGTCGCCGACCCGCTCGCGCAAGGCTGGCAGTTCGAGCTGCCCCTCGCTGAGGTAGTGATAGAGCCGCTCATGGAATTTCCCGGCGGCAACCGCCTGGGCCAGATCGATGCTGGTGGCCGCTACCAGACGCACATCTACCGGGCTCGGCTGCTGGGCACCAACGCGTGTCACTTCGTGGTTTTCCAGCGCGGCGAGCAGTTTGATCTGGATCGGCAGCGGCAAGTCGCCGATCTCGTCCAGGTACAGCGTGCCGCCGTTGGCCGAACCAAACCATCCCGCGCGACTGCTCGCCGAACCGCTGTAGCTGCCTGCGGCATAGCCAAACAATTCAGCGTCGGCGTAGGTCGGGCTGATCGCGCCGCAATTGACCGACACAAACAATCCGCCACGATCGCTGGCGCGATGGATGTGCCGCGCCAACAATTCTTTACCGCTCCCCGTTTCGCCACGGATCAGCACCGAAATCGAGCGCGGTGCCAGTTGTTCCAGCTCCTGGCGCAATTGCCGGGAGCGCGGATCGACGAACACCAACGCCTTGGCGCGAATGCTCAGGGGACTTTTTTCAGCATCGGGAAAGGTCAGCAGCGGCTGACCGAAGGTTTCAAAGCTCATGGCAGACTCCCGCCCAAAACCGCCGGGAGACGGGGGCGTTAACTAAGGAAAGTGTTCAAGCGCGGCGCAGGGCGTGTTGTTCCATGCGGTTTTGCAGGCGATAGAGATAGGCAAACCCCTGCTCCCAACGCTGATGTCCGGACTTGACGTTGATGTGGCCGGCACCTGCGAGGATGCCCGCTTCGGCTCCCCAATTGCGCGCCAGCTCCAACGCTCGCGATGCACTGACGGCACTGTCGTTATCGGAACTGACGACCTGGCTGGGAAATGGCAGCAGGTCAGTCGGAATCGGTGCGAAATTACGCAGGGCCGGCGCACAGGCCGGACGCTCGACGTCTGCCGGTGCGACCAGCAAGGCGCCGCGCACCTGCCGCAAGAACTGCACGGGCGCCGTCGCAGCCCAATGGGCGACGGTGATGCATCCCAGGCTGTGGGCAATCAGAATGACCGGAGTGCTGTCAGCCGCGATCGCCTCAGCCAAGGCCGCTACCCAGTCTTCGCGGCGCGGTGTCAACCAGTCGGCCTGTTCGACCCGTGCGCTGTTCGGCAAACTTTTCTGCCAATGGCTTTGCCAATGATCTTCTGGCGATCCTTGCCAGCCCGGCACAATCAGGTAGCGAATCGATTCGTTGCGCATGGGGAACTCTCCTGCTGCGTGTCTGTTCCCGATCGAGTATAGGGAGGAGAGTTATATTCGTTAAGGAATAAGAAGCTATTTATTAAGGCCTGATTGGAATATAAAAACAATTGGTGGGTTGGTGTTTCTTGCGGAATAAAAAAGGGGCCGCACCCTGCCAAGGAGACGGCCCCCGGAAACTCAAATTCTGTCAGTGCTGATCAGCAACACCGGAAGCCGATGATTGGCTAAAACGGTTATCCAATAAAGGAATATTTGATTACTTTGTTAGCACTTGATGACATAAGGCGATCCTTCGCCGGGCCTCCTTCCTGCGTCATAACCTAACGTCCCTTTGGGTCAGATTTATGACGAACGAACAGATTTGAGTTTCCTGTGTAGTGCTCACACCTGAGCGGTTCGCACTTGCTGTGGTTCTGTAGTTTCCTTGCGCACAAACCGGTTCGCCCGGCCGAAGGTGCCGAGATCGTTGAACCGCACCCCCATCTCGCGCATTACTTTGTGACCAACCGGCACTGTCAGCTGGCGGATGTAGAACGGCTCCTTCACCACAAAATGATGAATCCCGTGGCTGCTGCCGAAATTGAAGCAGAATGCCTGCAACGGCCATAACCACCATGCATTCAGCACTTGGGTTTGCTGCATGACGTTGCCCGGTTCCACGTCGCCGTAGTAGTGCATGTTCGAGCTGATGAAGTGCAGGCAAAACGTGCGCAGTACATTCGGGCCGATGATCACGACTGCCGCGATGTCGATCACCTGCATGACCGACAACGTCGTCGCCGACCAATCGATCGGCGTGCCTATCAGTTGCGCAATGCCATTGGCCGCATGAAAACCGAGAAACACATACCACGCCCCCCAATGCACCAGCGCCAGCGGTGCATAGACCTTCAAGGTGCGCTTGATGATGCTGAACTTGTGTGCCCATGTCCTGGCTCGCAACATGCGGATAAACGCCGACATGATGTTGTCGCCAATCATCAAGAACCGGGCGAAACCCCATGGCTCGCCGTTGGTGATCGCGCGCTCTTCCATGTCGTTTTCAGAGCCGGAAAACTTGTGGTGATTGAGGTGCAGGTGACGGCGAATCCATGGGTTGATGGTGCTCGGGCGGGCCAGCCACACCAGCCCCATCATCAGGTTGTGCGGCACCTTCTGTTTACGGAAGTACATGCTGTGAATCAGATCGTGTTCCAGCTCATGGGTCAGCGAAGCAAAAAACGCGTTAAGCAACAGGCACGCCCACCAGGCCATGTGTCCGCTGATGTAGAGCGCTGCCGAACCGATCATGCCGGCCAATGCGAACGCCAGAATGCTCGCACCGATAGCGTCCTGATGCTTGAGAATCGGGTAGCGCTCCCGCAGTTCGACACCCTTGGCCAGCACCACTTCGCGAATATGTGCCGATCGTTGAGCAGCATTCAGTCGTTGGGGGCTTGCAGAAGTACGGTCCATGCTTCCATCCTCTGGTTATTGATGTTCGCATCGTGCCTGCCGCGCCCCTTTGCAGCGGTAGCCGTGAACGCCAACCTGTTGACCGGAAGCGCCAATCAGCATGACTGAACCGACCTCACTCGCCAGCTGGACCCGCGCCTTGCGCAAGCAACTCGATGCACTGGGCGTCGACAGCACCAGCCTGTGCCGGCAAGCGGGACTCGATCCGCAGTTGATGGAGGACCCGAACGCGCGTTATCCGTTGTCCGGAACCACGCGTCTGTGGGAGTTGGCGGTACAGGCCAGCGGCGATCCGGCGCTTGGTTTGCGCGTATCGCGCTTCGTCAGCCCGACCACCTTTCACGCCCTGGGCTATGCGCTGGTGGCCAGCGGCAGCCTGCGCGAAGTATTCGAGCGCATCGTGCGTTATCACCAGGTGGTCAGCGATGCCCTGGAACTGGAGCTGATCCGCGACGAGGATCGCTACCGCTTCCATCTGAAAATTCCCTGCGGCAACCCGGCCCCGGCCTTCGAAGCCATCGATGCGTTCATGGCGATTTACGTGCGCACCTGTCGCAATCGCCTGGGCCGGGATTACGCGCCACTGGCGACGTACCTGCGGCGCCCGGAACCGGCAGACGCGCACCCATGGCATAAAGCCTTTCGCTCACCCGTGTACTTCGGCGCCGAGGAAGATCGGCTGGAATTCGCCCTTGTCGACTTCGACAGCCACCTGGATGACGCCAACCCGGAGCTGGCCGAGCACAACGAAACCGTGCTCAAACGCACCCTCGCGCAACTCAAGCCGCTGACATGGGAGCGCAAGGTCCGCGACGCCATTGAAGAACAACTGCCCGAAGGCGAACCCAGTGCCGAACACATCGCCAAGGCCCTGCACCTGAGCCTGCGCAGCCTGCAAAGGCACCTGGCGGACGAAGGCTGTCGCTTCGATACGCTGCTCAACGAAAGCCGCGAGAACCTTGCCCTGCTGCACCTGCGCGACCCGCAGGTTTCGCTGAGCGAGATCAGTTATCTGCTCGGATTCGCCGACACCAGCAGCTTCAGCCGCGCGTTCAAACGCTGGACCGGGATGACACCGGGACAGTTTCGGGATGGGTTGCGCTGATTAGTTTTTTACCAGACTACGCGCAATGCCTGCTTGCCACTGCTCCAGCATTTGCGCGCCTATCCGGGCAAAGGAACCGTTTGCCTTGATATGCTGGACCATCTCGTCCATCGCTACTTCCATACCATGGCCGACTTGTTGCAGTAACTCGTTGCAGCGCCCTTCGGTCAAGTTGCAGGCAGACCGACCAAAGCGCATCAGCATTTTGTACTTTGGCCACGCCTTCGATCCCCCCAACAGTAACGCCATGCTGTCGGCCTTGATGTAGACCGACGTAGTGATGATGTCGTAGGTAGGGGCCAGACTGATTTGCGCATCGGCTGCGCAATCCTCATAGAGAACGCCAAAGTTTTTCAGGTGCGCGTCGCCGTTCTTCAAACCCGATGAAAGTGCGACGATTTTGAAAAACGACTCAAGCGCCTGATTGAGCATTGAAGGAGAAACGAACGCTTTGATCTGTCTGGCAATACCTTCATATGAGCCGTCGTATTTGGCTTTTGAAGGCCAGGCGTTAAGCACGCAAAAATCCTCGAAACCCAAATAACCTTTGTCGTTCAGGTCGAAGCGTTCAACGATCAGGAATCTACCTTGATCACTCAGTTCAAACTTCGGCACCTCAAGCCCCGAGTGCAATGCAGCCCGCATGCAGAAATATTCGTTTGCAGCGAGTTGCGGGTATTGTTCCGGGTGAAAGGTTTTAACCAGATGTGTCGCCCCCCGATGGGACAGTCGATCGATGGTTGACCCGCTATCACGAATCAGAACTTTCGGCTGCACACCGGAAACGCCCGAGTACTGGCCATACGTGTGCAAGAGGTCGTCGAACAATCCTTGCGCACCATCATGCACAAGAAGGTCCGCCAAGCTGGTTTCAGGTGGCTGGTCGAGCCCGTCCTGCGCCGGTGAAATGCTCACTCTGCCGAGTTGGTGCGGGCCGACGATAGCAAGCATCGAAAAGTCGTCAAAGCCTCGGACAGCCTTGCTGAAACGACGAGTCAACTCATCGCGCAAAGCCCCCTCCGGCAAGTTCATCTCGAAAACCGGAGGAACACCTGGCTCCCACGCGTAGCTCTCCAGGCGTACCGGCATGATCAAAGAAACGGCATCTTGCTCTGATGCGTTTTCGGCGTAGGCAAAAACGCTGTCAGCGGACGATTGGCCTCGACCAAGAATTCCGACGGCATTGCTGGAAACACTGATCGCCAGCCGATCCCTTTGCTGCAGCTCAACCATGGAAGTTCACCTTTTTCAGGCTATCCAGTGTCGGCCGCTTCGATTGCCGCGGTACGGCGGTAAGTTCATAACCAAATCCGTTGAGGATTGCCTCGACCTTGCGCAGGCCAATTTCGGAGAGGGTGTTGTTTTCGATTCCAGAGATAGTCGCACGGCTCATTCCGTACTGCTGTGCCAGTGCCTGTTGGGAGAGTTTTCTTTCTTTGCGTAAGGTTCGGATCAGCTCACCCAGATTTTCCATAGTGCTACCTTGCCTCGTATACAGTGCAAAATTGAAATTTGTCACACTTTGCATTGTATTTAATGCATCTCCGAATTAAAGTCCAGCCGCTTTTTTACCCACACGAGGCATCAAACCATCGCCAATGCCCGCAATCGCACGGCATCGAGGATTTCAATTTCGCCGTAGCTCAACCCGATAATCCCCTGCCCCTGCAAATCCTTGAGGATCTGATTGGTGGTCTGGCGCGACAGCGACAACATCGACGCCAGTTGTTCCTGAGGCAATTGCAGGACGCGGCGCGGTGGGTCGTTTTCGCCGTAGCCTGTGGCAATCATCAACAAGCGGTGGGCCAGTCGAGTGGGGGCCGGCATCAGGCTCAGCTGTTCGAGATTGATAAAGGTCAGGCGCAGTTTCTGACTCATCAACAAGGCCAACTGGCGCCAATGCACCGGCTGTTCTTCGAGCAACGCCAGCAAAACCGATTGCGGGATATGCGCCAGGGTGCAATGCCCCAGGCCGAACGCATCGTGGGTGCGCGGCTGGCCATCGAACAGGCCGATTTCGCCAAACCAGTGCGGTGCCTCCACCACGCTCAACAACGCCTCTTTGCCTTGCTCATTCACCGCACCGATGCGCATCGCACCTTCAAGCACCGCATACAGCCCACAGGGCGGATCGCCGCGCTTGAACAGGCGCTGCCCCGGAGACAGGCGCCGCAACCTGGCCGCTGCCAACAGACTATCCTGTAGGGAAACAGGCAGATGACTGAACCACTGACCGCGCAGCAGGCGTGGACGCCAGACCTGCATATCCATGAAAACTCCTAGAGATTGTCGCCTGGCTGACAGAGCGAAGAACGGCCCCGGGGCATGATCGATCACCCTACAGGAGGAATAACAATGAAAAAAAGCCTGGTTGACCATCTCAGTCAATACGCCGCGTACCACCGTGATCCGCGCAACATCGCCACTCACTTTATCGGCATTCCTCTGATCGTGGTGGCGGTGGCCGTGTTGCTGTCGCGTCCGCAGTGGGCCGGGGGCTGGTTATCACCGGCAATGCTGGTGGCGTTGGCGTCGGCGTGGTTTTACCTGCGCCTGGAGCTGCGCCTCGGAGTACTGATGACCGTGTTGCTGGGGCTGTGCGTCTGGGCGGGTCAAGTACTGGCGCAGCAAAGCACCCTGGTCTGGTTGAGCAGCGGCATGGCGATGTTCGTGATCGGTTGGGCGATCCAGTTCGTCGGGCATCACTACGAGGGGCGCAAGCCGGCCTTTGTCGATGACGTGACGGGATTGATCGTCGGGCCGTTGTTTGTGGTGGCTGAACTGGCGTTCTTGCTGGGGATGCGGCATGAGCTCAAGGAGCAGATCGAGGCGCGGGCGGGTGGTGTGCGTTTGCGTCAGAAAGGCGCTGCGGCGTAGATCGCCTTCGCGGACAAGCCTCGCTCCTACTGATCGTTCCCACGCTCTGCGTGGGAATGCATACCGTGACGCTCTGCGTCACTGGACGCGGAGCGTCCCATGAGGCATTCCCACGCAGAGCGTGGGAACGATCGGCTGGAGGGATTAAATGTTGGCGACTTTCTGCCAGACCTTGGGCTTGAAGAACAACGTCTCGCCCTTGGCCAAGCCGATCAGACTGTCGTGATCCTTCACCACTTCGGCTTCGATCAGATCGCTCTGCCCTTCTACCTTCAAGGTCACCCGCGTCGTCGCGCCCAACGGACGAATATCACGCACTTCGGCCGCATGGTGATCGTCCAGTTCATGCCGCGACAACGACACCTCGTGCGGGCGGAACAGCACGTGATTGTCCTCGCCCAGATGCAACCGGTTCGAGTCACCCAGGAAGTGATAAACGAAATCGCTGGCCGGGTTTTCGTAGACGTCGCCCGGTGAGCCGATCTGTTCGATCACGCCCTTGTTCATCACCACGATGCGGTCGGCGACTTCCATCGCTTCTTCCTGGTCGTGGGTCACGAAAACGGACGTCAGGTTGATGTCTTCGTGCAGGCGCGCCAGCCAGCGGCGCAGCTCTTTACGGACCTTGGCGTCGAGGGCACCGAAGGGTTCGTCGAGCAGCAGCACTTTGGGCTCCACCGCCAAGGCACGGGCCAGCGCAATCCGCTGACGCTGACCACCGGAGAGTTGTTCCGGGTAGCGATCCGACAACCAGTCCAGTTGCACCATGTTCAGCAGTTCGTGGACTTTCGCCGCGATCTGGCTTTCGTTCGGGCGCTGGTTCTTCGGCTTCATGCGCAGGCCGAACGCGACGTTATCGAACACCGTCATGTGGCGGAACAGGGCGTAGTGCTGGAACACGAAACCGACGTTGCGATCACGCACGTCATGGCCGGACACGTCTTCTCCGTGGAACACGATGCTGCCGTTGTCCGGGGTTTCCAGGCCGGCAATGATCCGCAACAGCGTGGTCTTGCCACAGCCCGATGGGCCGAGCAACGCGACGAGCTCGCCGCTCTGAATGTCCAGGCTGATGTTGTCCAGCGCCTTGAACGCATTGAAATTCTTGCTGACGTTACGCACTTCGATCGACATGAATTATTCCTCCGCGGCGCTGGCGCGCAGGCGGTTGATACGGTTTTCGCTCCACTGCTTGAGCAGCAGGATGAAGAGCGCCAGGATCAGCAACAGGCTCGCCACGGCGAACGCGGCCACGTGGTTGTATTCGTTGTAGAGGATCTCGACGTGCAGCGGCAAGGTGTTGGTCACCCCGCGAATGTGCCCGGACACCACCGACACCGCACCGAACTCACCCATGGCCCGCGCAGTACACAACACCACGCCATAGATCAGGCCCCATTTGATGTTGGGCACGGTGACGTGCCAGAACATCTGCCAGCCATTGGCCCCGAGCAGGCGCGCGGCCTCTTCTTCCTGGGTGCCTTGTTCCTGCATCAGCGGAATCAGCTCACGGGCCACGAACGGCACGGTGACGAAAATCGTCGCCAGCACAATGCCCGGCAAGGCGAACACGATCTGGATGTCGTGATCCTGCAGCCACGGGCCGAACAGGCCCTGGGCGCCGAACATCAGCACATAGACCAGACCGGCGATCACCGGCGATACCGAGAACGGCAGGTCGATCAGCGTCACCAGCATGCTCTTGCCACGGAACGTGTATTTGCTCACGCACCACGCGGCGCTGACGCCGAACACCAGGTTCAACGGCACCGAAATCAGCACGGCGATCACCGTGAGTTTCAGGGCGGACAACGCATCCGGCTCGAAGATGGCGGTGAAAAACGCACCGATACCGAGCTTCAAACCCTGGGACACCACGATGAACAGCGGCAGCAACAGAAACAGGGAAAAGATCAGCCAGCCGAGGCCGATCAGGATGCGCCGCGAAGTCGCACTGCCACGGCGGGCAGCGTTGGCCGAAGAGGCGGCCGCGATAGACGATTGGGACATGTTCGCGCCTCCTTATGGGGTTTCGATGCGCCGCTGCAACAGGTTGATCAGCAGCAGCAGAATGAAAGAAACCACCAGCATCAGTACACCAATGGAGGTAGCGCCGGTGTAATCGTACTGGTCGAGCTTGACCATGATCAGCAGCGGCAGGATTTCGGTTTTCATCGGCATGTTACCGGCGATGAAAATCACCGAACCGTACTCGCCAACCCCGCGGGCAAAGGCCAGGGCAAAGCCGGTCAACCAGGCCGGCAGCAGTGCCGGCACGAGGATATGACGGAACACCTGCCACGGCTTCGCACCCAGGCACGCCGCCGCTTCTTCGACTTCACGGGGGATATCGGCCAATACTGGCTGTACGGTACGTACTACGAATGGAAGTGTCACAAAAGTCAGGGCAAGGGTGATGCCCAGAGGGGTGTAAGCGATCTTGAAACCCAGGTCCGTGGCGAACTGACCGACCAGCCCGGTGGGGGCGTAAAGCGCAGTCAGCGCGATGCCCGCCACCGCGGTGGGCAACGCGAACGGCAGGTCGATCATCGCGTCGATGACTTTGCGCCCCGGGAAGGTATAGCGCACCAGCACCCACGCCAGCAGCGTGCCGATGATGCCGTTGATGATCGCGGCATACAGTGCGGTGCCGAAGCTCAGCTTCAACGCCGCCAGCACTCGTGGTGCCGAGATGATTGCCCAGAACTGATCCCAGGTGAGTTGAGCGGCGTGCACGAACATCGCCGCCAGTGGTATGAGCACAATCAGACTGAGGTACACCAAGGTGTACCCCAGCGTCAGCCCGAAGCCGGGTATGACGGGGGAGATACGACGCGACATAAAAGTCCTTGGTTGTGTGGCGAGGGAGCTTGCTCGCGCTGGACTGCGCAGCGGTCCCTGCTTCTAATGAGCGCTTCGCACTCAAGCGGGAGCAAGCTCCCTCGCCACAATGAATCCGGATTGTTCAGATTACTGCGCCTGGTAGATCTGGTCGAACACGCCGCCGTCATTAAAGAATTTCGGTTGCGCGGTTTTCCAGCCGCCAAAATCCTTGTCGATGGTCACCAGCTCCAGTTTCGGGAACTGCTGGGCGTACTTGGCGGCCACGTCCTTGTCACGTGGACGATAGAAGTTTTTCGCCGCAATTTCCTGACCGGCCGGGCTGTACAGGTGCTTGAGGTACGCCTCGGCGATCTCGGTGTTGCCCTTTTTCTCGGCGTTCTTGTCGACCAGCGCCACCGGCGGCTCGGCGAGGATCGACAAAGAAGGTACGACAATGTCGAACTTGTCGGCGCCGCCATCTTCTTTGAGCGCCAGGAAAGCTTCGTTTTCCCAGGCCAGCAGCACGTCACCCTGCCCGTTGTTGACGAAGGTGATGGTCGAACCGCGAGCACCGGTATCCAGCACAGGTACGTGCTTGAACAGGGTCTGCACATACTCTTTAGCCTTGGCTTCGTTGCCGCCATTGGCTTTCAGACCGTAGGCCCACGCCGCAAGGAAGTTCCAGCGTGCGCCGCCGGAAGTCTTCGGGTTCGGCGTGATCACCGACACGTCGTTCTTGATCAGGTCGCCCCAATCCTTGATGCCTTTAGGGTTGCCCTTGCGCACCAGGAACACGATGGTCGACGTGTACGGCGTGCTCGCTTCCGGCAGCCGCTTTTGCCAATCCGCTGGCAGGGTTTTGCCAAGCTTGGCGATTTCGTCGATGTCACCGGCCAGCGCCAGCGTCACCACGTCGGCACGCAGACCATCAATGACCGCCCGGCCTTGTTTGCCAGAACCACCGTGGGATTGCTGGATTTTCACCGTATCGCCCGCATGGTCCTTCTGCCAGGACTTGATGAATTCAGCGTTGTATTCCTGATAGAGCTCACGGGTCGGGTCATACGACACGTTCAACAGCTCGTAATCCTTGGCAACCGCGGTACCGGCAAAAAGAGCACTGGCCAGAGCGGCCAAAGCGAAATGGCGAATCGACGACATGGTGAAAGCTCCTGGAATTCTATTGGCTAGTTCTTATGGATTTTAGGAATCGCGGTGCCGGCTCAAGGATCGCAAGCTTCAGCCCGGCTTGTTGCCCGGCTGCTGCAAACGGAATTTTTCCTTGCGTTCGATCTGGACCACCTGGGCGTTGTGCACTGTGATTTCCACGGCGCCGAATCGCAGATCGCGCAGGGCGCTCTGGATTTCACGCAGAATGGTTGCTTCGTCCTGACCGTCAACGCTACGCAGAGATGCGCTCATGGTGCTGCTCCTTCGACTGTGTGGTTGCCTGGCAGTGGCGGCACTGCTTACGGCGTGAAACCAATAGTAGAGAGGCGCAGATATTCTTAAAAAGACTATTTGAGAATGTTTATATAACTAAAAGACTTATCTTCCCACGCACCGCGTGGGAATACCGCCGGGGACGCTCTTCGTCCCTGATCTCAGGGTGACGCAGAGCGCCACGGGATGCGTTCCCACGCGGAGCATGGGGAACGATCAGATGATGGGGGTTCGGGCCCAATCCAGCTCCATTGGCGGCACCGGCCGACCAAACCAGTACCCCTGGCCCTGATCAGCGCCGTGCTCAAGCAGGAACGCCGCCTGCTCGACCGTTTCGACGCCCTCCGCCTGCACTTGCATTCCCATGCTCTGCGCCAGGGCGATGATGACCCGCACAATGGCCGAGTCGTCTTCATCCCAAGGCAGACCGGCGACGAAACCCTGATCAATCTTGAGTTTCTGCACCGGCAAGCGTTTTAGCCGCAGCAATGACGAATAACCGGTGCCGAAATCGTCGATGGCCAGGCGCACGCCCAACTCGCGCAGTCGATGCATTTGCTCAAGCGCGACCTCCGGGTCCTCCATCACCGCGCTTTCGGTGACTTCCAGCTCCAGGCAAGCAGGTTCCAGCCCGGTTTCGTGCAGGACCTGCGCCACTTGCCCATAAAGCTCACGACGAGCGAACAATCGCGAAGAAACATTCACCGCGACAAACGAAATTTCAACACCGGCCTGCCGCCACTGACACATCTGCTGACACGCTTGCTGCATCACCCAGGCATCGATTTCGGCAATTAGCCCAGTGCGCTCGGCGACGGGGATGAATTCTGCCGGCGACACCAGGCCGCGCAGTGGATGCTCCCAGCGCACCAGCGCCTCGACACCGATCAAGCAGCTGGTTTGCAAGTCATGCACCGGCTGGTAATAAACCCGTAATTGCTGCTGTTCCAGCGCCTGACGCAATTGGAATGCGACTTCGACCCGTTGCTGAGCATGGGCAGTCAATTCTTCGGTGTAGAGCGCATATCCGTTGCGACCCGCGCTTTTGGCCTTGAACAGCGCCGAATCGGCATTGCGCAACAGTTGTTCGGCGCTCAACGCATCGCTGGGGAACAGGCTGATGCCTATGCTCGCATTGATAAACAGTTGGCGCCCCTCGATAGCGAAAGGCTCTTTGAGGCCGTTGATGATCCGTTGCGCCAGCGCAGCTGCCTGGATCAGTTGCGGACAGCAATCGGCCAACACGGCAAATTCGTCGCCGCCCAGTCGCGCCAGTGTGATGCCCGGGTCAAACATGCCTTTCAGACGCCCGGCTACAGCCTTGAGCAACTGATCCCCAATGGGATGCCCAAGGCTGTCGTTGATCATCTTGAAGTGATCGAGATCCACCACCAGCAATGCACAACCGCGTTTGTGAAGCTGCGCCGAGGCCAGGGCTTGTTCGGCACGATCGGTGAGCAGCAAGCGATTGGGCAAATCAGTCAGCGGGTCGTGGTGCGCCAGGTGCATCAGCTCGTGTTCGGAATTCTTGACCGCACTGATATCGGAAAACACCGCCACAAAATGGCTGCGTCGCCCCTGGTCATCGAAAATGAGGCGGATGGTTTGCCATTGCGGGTAAATTTCCCCGCTTTTGCGCCGATTCCAGATTTCCCCGCTCCACTCGCCCAAATTGTCCAGGGTGGCAAACATCGCCTGATAGAAATCCGCCGAATGACGACCGGATTTGAACAGACTGGGTCGCTGCCCCAACACCTCTTCACCTTGATAGCCGGTGATCTCCATGAAGGCGCGATTCACATGGACAATCAGCCCGTCGCTATCGGTGACCAACACCCCTTCGCGGGTGCAATCAAACACGGCGGCCGCCTGACGCAATCGCTCGCGATCCTCACTGCGTTCGCGCAGTTTGGCGCCGATGCCAAGACATCGAAACAGCCGGGCACGGGCAATGAAGATCAACCCGGCGCTCACCGCCACCCAGAGGTAACCGTTGATCAGTTGCCATCGCAACCGCTCGAGCGAGTGATCGAAGAAACTGTTCAATAAATAGTCACTAGCCTGCAGCCAGACCACAGAAAGCAACAGGTAAAGCAGCGCTGCGCGCAAGGCATCGCGATAGCTGGCAGACATACGACGGTCCATGTCCCTACAAAATTGCCGGGATTATAGATTTAAAGAAACATCCAGCCACTCTTATCTGAAAGGGCGACTGGTTTTCTGCGCGGGCTTAGTGATAATGCAACGGCTGTTTTTTTATTTATCGAGGGCCCTATAGCCTATGTGGTACGAAGGTTTTCTCGGCTTGTCGCCCTGGTCGCTGGTGGCAGTCACCCTGCTGATGACCCACGTGACAATCGTCGCCGTCACGGTCTATCTGCACCGTTATTCAGCCCACCGCTCGCTGGAGCTGAATGCGGGCCTGAAACATTTTTTCCGTTTCTGGCTGTGGCTGACCACCGCGCAGAACACCCGTGAGTGGACCGCTATCCACCGCAAGCATCACGCCAAATGCGAAACCGAAGACGACCCGCACAGCCCGGTCGTCAAAGGCCTGTCCACCGTGCTGCGCAAAGGCGCCGAGCTTTATCGCGCCGAAGCGGAAAACCCCGAGACCCTGCGCATCTACGGCAAGAACTGCCCCGAAGACTGGATCGAGCGCAACCTTTACTCCCGCTTCCCGCTGCTGGGCGTGGCGATCATGGGCGTCATCGACCTGCTGCTGTTCGGCACCATCGGCATCACCATCTGGGCCGTCCAGATGATGTGGATTCCCGTGTGGGCCGCCGGCGTGGTCAATGGCCTGGGACATGCCGTCGGTTACCGCAACTTCGAATGCCGCGATGCGGCGACCAATCTGGTGCCCTGGGGCATTCTCATTGGCGGCGAAGAACTGCATAACAACCATCACACCTACCCTAACTCGGCCAAACTGTCGGTGAAGAAGTGGGAATTCGACATGGGCTGGGCATGGATTCAAGTGTTCAGCTTCCTGCGTCTGGCCAAGGTCCAGCGGGTCGCGCCGATTGCACACCGCGTCGAGGGCAAAGGCAGCCTCGACATGGACACCGCGATGGCGATCCTCAACAACCGCTTCCAGATCATGGCCCAATACCGCAAATTGGTGATCGGCCCGCTGGTCAAGCAAGAGCTGGAGAAAGTCGATCACTCGGTCCGTCACCAGTTCCACCGCGCCAAGCGCCTGCTCTCCCGGGAGACCAGCCTGCTGGATGACAAGCACCACGTACGCATCCAGAACATGCTCGAGCACAGCCAGGCGTTGAAGGTCATTTACGAGAAACGCCTGGCCCTGCAGCAGATCTGGGTCAAAACCAGCTCAAATGGTCATGACATGCTGGCTGCCATCAAGGACTGGGTACACGAAGCTGAAGCCAGCGGGATTCAATCCCTGCGTGATTTCGCTGACCAATTGAAAACCTACTCCCTGCGCCCTACCGCCTGACTGTGGCAAGGGTGCTTGCTCCCTGCGCCCTACCGCCTCACTGTGGCAAGGGTGCTTGCTCCCGCTCGGCTGCGAAGCGGCCGCCAACCTGACAAATAAAACGCGTTGTCAGGACCGCCCAGCGGGAGCAAGCCCCCTCGCCAAAAAAAGCGGGAACTTCGCTGCAAATCCCCCATCTCAAAGACACTTCGCCGCCCCGGCGGGCTTCGTTATGGCCGCTTTCGAACCTCAAGCGGCGCACGTCCTTTGAGATTTGTGCCAATGGTCAATAGAAACCAACGAGACTCATCCCCTGCGCAGTGGCCAGAAGCCGCACAAACCCTGTTGGCGCTGATGCACGCTCAAGGCGAAGTGGCGCGCCTGAGTGAGCGCGAACAGCTGTTCAGCACCCTGCTGGTCAGCGTCAACGCCGTACTTTGGGCATTCAACTGGGAAACCCGCCAGGTGCTGTATGTCAGCCCCGCTTATGAACGGATTTTCGGCCGCTCCGCCGACCTTTTGCTGTCCGACTTCAATCAGTGGCGCGACAGCATCTATCCCGACGACCTGGAATACGCCGAGAGCAGCCTGGCACAGGTGCTGGAAAAAGGTGCTGTCGAAGACCGCGAATACCGGATCATCGATGGGGACGGAAAGGTGCGCTGGCTCAGCGACAAATGTTTTATCAACCGTCAGACGGACCCCGGCCTGCCACTGATCATCGTGGGTATCGCGGAAGACATCACCGAAAAAAAGCAGATGGAAACCGAGTTGCAACGCCTGGCCACTACCGACGCCCTGACCCAGAGCAGCAATCGCCGACATTTCTTCGACGGTGCGCATCAGGAATTCGAACTGGCAAGGCAGCAAGGCATGCCGCTGTCGTTCCTGATGCTGGACATCGATGATTTCAAAGTGATCAACGACACTTACGGTCACCAGGAAGGCGACAACGTGCTGCAACGGATTGCTGACAGCGGCCGCGCAGCGCTACGTCGCGGCGATCTGTTCGGGCGAATTGGTGGTGAAGAATTCGCAGCGATTTTCCCCGGCTGCTCACCGGAGATGGCCCTGCAGGTGGCCGAGCGTCTGCAACGGGAGATCCAGCGCTTGAGCTTTAACCATGACGGCCAAGCATTTGGCATCACCGTCAGCCAGGGCCTGACCAGCCTCACAGCTGAAGACGAAAACATCGACAGCCTGTTTGCTCGCGCAGATGCCGCGATGTACCAGGCCAAGCGCGAAGGCAAGAACCGGATCGTCACTGCCTGAGCGGCTCAGCACAGCCCCCTGTAGGCTCGCTCCCACAGTGTTTAGGGGTGAGTCTATTTTTTGCGCATCCGCATCAACTCCGGCAACCCGATCTTGAGTAACCTCGCCGTTCGGCTCCTGGCCAGCTCTTCGATGCCTTCATGCTCAGTCAACCGCGCCAGTTGCGCCGCCATGTTCATCACCAGGGCTTCGCGCGAATAAACCCCGCCACCGAGCTGGTAGACCGCGGCAATCAGCTCTCGCAGCTCCAAAGGCAGCCGCCAGCGCGTACGTAATGCCGAACCATAGGCGGCGCCGAATTCGGCCAGCGCTTCTCCGACCTCCTCTTGCTCGTCCAACTCGCCACCGGCCTGCTTCCATTCCTGCAAGCAACGCAGCAACGCCAAATCACCCAAGCGATGCAGCATGCCAGCGCAGTAACAACGCGCCTGATCCAGGTCGAGCAGGCGCGCCAGGGTTCGCGCGTATTCCGCCGTGTGCAGCGACAGGTCCCAATAGCGCTCCGCGTAGTCCGCCAGATACGGGTCGCTGAGCCGGGCACTGCGTTTGAGCGCCAACCCCAGAATCAGGTTCATGCTTTGTCCGGTACCCAGTCGATGCAGCGCCTGAGACAAGGTTTGTACGGCGGCACCATGGTGCTGGGCCGCGCTGTTGGCGGCAGCGATCAGCACGGCAGTAATCTGGGGATCGGTGCGAATTTCACTTTCCAGCACCGTCAGGTCGAGACCATTGGGGTTGAGGCTGCGTTTGACCGCCAACTGCACATCGGTCATCAACGGCGCGCCTTCGGCCAGTTCACGACGACGCTCCAGGAACACCGACAATGTCATGCCTGGCGCCAATGCCGGGATTTCGCACGACACCTCCTGGCCGGCGCTGAGCAGCAGATCCTGCAGCCGTTGGGTCAGGCTTTCCATGTTCAGCGGCTTGGTCAGGTACGCGGTAGGCGCCAAGGGCAACGCCTCGCGCACACTCGCACTGTCGTTGCGGCTGCTCATCAGGATGAAGGGCAACGGAGGATTGCGTTTGCGTTGACGGACATTGCGCAACACATTCAGGCCATCGACGCCCGGCAATTCCCAGTCAACGATCACCAGGTCATACGGGTTTTGCGCCAACAGCTCCAACGCCCGATGGCCATCGGCGCACAGATCCAGTCGCGCGTCGCAGCGAACGTTCAACAACACTTCCTTGAGCAGATCCCGGGACCAAGGGTCGGCTTCGGCAATCAGTACTCTCGGAACGGCGGGTAAATTGACGACGGTCATACAGCTCTCCCTGGCAATGTCTGAACCTTAGCGAATGCTGGCCTTTCGATACAGCGCTAATGCGCGGGTTACATTTCGGTTGGCATAAAAAAACCCGCCGAAGCGGGTTTTTTGTCGATCAGGTCACACTAGGAGATCACAGCTCGGAGAAGCACTCTTCGATGATCGCCAAGCCTTTGTCCAGTTGCTCGTCCGGCGAAGTCAGCGGTACCAGAACGCGCAGAACGTTGCCGTAGGTGCCGCAGGACAGCAGGATCAGACCCTTGTCGCGCGCCTTGGCCACGACGGACGCTACAGCTGCAGCGTTCGGCTTGTGGCTGTCGCCGTTTTCGAACAGCTCGACCGCGATCATCGCGCCCAGGGCACGGACTTCGCCGATCACCGGGTACTTGGCCTGGATAGCTTTCAGGCCAGTCACCAGACGCTCGCCGACCGCTTTGCAACGATCCAGCAGGTGCTCTTCTTCGAAGACTTCCATCACGGCCAGGGCCGCGGCGCAAGCGATCGGGCTACCGGCGTAGGTGCCGCCCAGGCCGCCAGGTGCGATGGCGTCCATGTATTCGGCCTTGCCGCAAACACCGGCCAGCGGGAAGCCGCCAGCGATGGACTTGGCGAAAGTGGTCAGGTCGGCGGCAACGCCCATCTGTTCCATGGCGAAGAAGGTGCCGGTACGGCCAGCGCCGGTCTGCACTTCGTCCGCAATCAGCAGAATGCCGTGCTGGTCGCACAAAGCGCGCAGACGCTTCATGAATTCTTTAGGCGCGACGTAGAAACCACCTTCGCCCTGAACCGGCTCGATGATGATCGCGGCGATGTCTTTCGGCTCGGCGTCGTTCTTGAAGATGCGCTCGATGGAAGCGATCGAGTCGTCGATGCTCACACCGTGCAGTTCGTTCGGGTACAGCGCGCGGAAGATGCCGCCTGGCATCAGGCCCATGCCGGCCGAGTAAGGCACGACTTTACCGGTCAGGCCCAGGGTCATCATGGTACGACCGTGGTAAGCGCCGGTGAACGCGATCACGCCGGCACGGCCAGTGGCGGCACGGGCGATCTTGATGGAGTTTTCCACGGCTTCGGAACCGGTGGTGACCAGCAGGGTTTTCTTGTCGAAATCACCTGGCACCTTGGCGTTGATTTTTTCGCACACTTCTACGTACGGCTCATAAGCCAGAACCTGGAAGCAAGTGTGGGTCAGCTTGTTCAGCTGCTCGGTCACCGCGGCAATGACTTTCGGGTGCACGTGGCCGGTGTTCAGCACAGCGATGCCGCCGGCAAAGTCGATGAACTCACGACCTTCAACGTCGGTTACGGTCGCGTTCTTCGCGGAGTCGGCGAAGATCGGGTGGATCTGGCCAACACCACGTGGAACAGCAGCAGTGCGGCGGGCCATCAAAGAAGCGTTAGTCTTGCTCATACATTCCTCATTCACCGCTCATCGGGCGGTGTGGTTCAAGGATAAAGCGACGGGGAACAGCGGCGGCAGCATGCGATGATCGACTGCCACAGCGTTCCCGGTCGCCGAGAAAATTCCGGTTTGAAGCGGCGCAAAGGGACAGCGCTCTCGTGCCCTTTGCGCTTGAAGCGATCCTTTACCGGGCTTAGATGCCCAGGCAGAGGTATTTGATTTCCAGGTAATCTTCGATGCCGTACTTGGAGCCTTCACGGCCCAGGCCCGAGGCCTTGATGCCGCCGAACGGCGCGACTTCGTTGGAGATCAAGCCGGTGTTGACGCCGACCATACCGTATTCCAGAGCTTCTGCCACACGGAACACACGACCCAGGTCGCGAGCATAGAAGTACGAGGCCAGGCCGAATTCGGTGTCGTTCGACATCGCGATCACATCGGCTTCATCTTTGAAGCGGAACAGCGGCGCCAGTGGGCCGAAGGTTTCTTCCTTGGCCACGGCCGCGTTGTTCGGCACGTTGGTCAGAATAGTCGGCTCGAAGAAGTTACCTTCCATCGACTTGCCACCGGACAGCACAGTAGCGCCTTTGGCAACGGCGTCAGCAATGTGCTCTTGCACCTTGGCCACGGCTTTTTCGTCGATCAGCGGACCGGTGGTGGTGCCGTCTTCCAGACCGTTACCGATCTTCAGCTTGGCGACTGCCACTTTCAGCTTCTCGGCGAACGCATCGTAGACCGAATCCTGGATGTACAGGCGGTTGGCGCAAACGCAGGTCTGGCCGTTGTTGCGGTATTTGGAAATGATCGCGCCTTCGACGGCCTTATCCAGGTCTGCGTCGTCGAACACGATGAACGGCGCGTTGCCGCCCAGTTCCAGGGACACTTTCTTGATGTCCTTGGCGCATTCCGACATCAGTTGACGACCGATTTCGGTCGAACCGGTGAAGGACAGCTTGCGCACGATCGGGTTGCTGGTCAGTTCGCTGCCGATGTCGCCAGCGCTGCCGGACACCACGCTGAACACGCCAGCTGGAATGCCAGCACGCTGGGCCAGTTCAGCCAGGGCGAAAGCCGAGAACGGAGTTTGCGAAGCAGGCTTGAGCACCATGGTGCAACCGGCGGCTAGGGCCGGGCCGGCTTTACGGGTGATCATCGCGGCCGGGAAGTTCCACGGTGTGATGGCAGCGGTCACGCCGATTGGCTGCTTGATCACGATCAGGCGCTTGTCTGGCTGGTGGCCCGGAATCACGTCACCGTAGATGCGCTTGGCTTCTTCGGCGAACCACTCGATGAAGGACGCGGCGTAAACGATTTCGCCCTTGGCTTCGGCCAATGGCTTGCCTTGTTCCAGGGTCATCAGGCGAGCCAGGTCATCCTGGTTCTCGATGATCAGCTCGAACCAGCGACGCAGCTTGTTCGCACGTTCTTTGGCAGTCAGTGCACGCCAGGCCGGCAGCGCTTTGTCAGCAGCTTCGATGGCACGGCGGGTTTCGGCAGCGCCCATCTTCGGCACGGTGCCCAGAATTTCGCCCGTTGCCGGGTTGTTGACCTTGATCGTCTGACCATTGTCCGCATCAACCCAAGCGCCATCGATGAAGGCTTGTTGGCGGAACAACTGGGTGTCTTTAAGCTGCATGTCGGCTTTCCTTAACAGCACCGCAATGTATGCGGAGCAAATTATGATTGTAGAAAGGCGCCTCGGTAGGCTGCCGTCAGGGAAATCATTCACCGGGCTGAAGCACAAAATAGCGCACGGAATGAACGCGTGCGGTTCAGCACCCAGACAAGAGCGTTTGAAATCTCAAACGAATCCTAGGATCAAAGGGGGTAAAGGACAATAGGGCGTTCGAAAAAAAGAACGAAAAGGTCTTTTTTACTCAATTTTTCTGATCAACGTAGCAAACGCAGCTTACGCTTTGGAAAAACGCAGGCGATTCAGCAGCATGGACGCCCGCAGTGCATATGAGTATCATGGCGCCCGCATCGCACCAGTAGCTCAGCTGGATAGAGTACTGCCCTCCGAAGGCAGGGGTCGTGGGTTCGAATCCCGCCTGGTGCACCATACGCTGTAAACAGAAAGCCTCAGGCCCTTTGGGACTGGGGCTTTTTTGTTGCCACAAAAAAACCGCCGAAGCGGTTTTTTCTCACTCTGTCGTCCAGTCAAACTCGTCGTACTCATCATCTTCGTCGTCCTCAAAGAATTCCTCTTCGAGATCGTCTTCTTCAGCAACGGCTTCTTCCGGCTGATTGAGCAGAAAATCCTTACGACTTTCGGTCACTGCTCGCCGCAGTTCCTCGCCCTTTTCCGGACAGTTGAGCATTTGGGCGATGCGGTCGATTTTTTTTGTCACGGCATCCTCCAACGCATCGACTATGGCCCGATAGTGCGCGCTTTCGGGCCTTTATGCCAAATTGTCGAGCGTGTTAACCGATCGGTTTTCCTGCAATTCCTGAGTCGGGGCGCAAAAATCTTCAGCGATGGTAACGCCGCACCACGCTGCTGTTTTTCAGCACATGGCCTTTGATTTTTTCCAGGAACTGCGTGCGGGTCAGGCCGGCGGGCAGTGCATCCGGGGCCAGGTCCAGGGCGTAGAGCTGGATGATGTAATGGTGCGCGCTGTCGCCCACCGGCGGGCATGGGCCGATGTAACCGGTGGTGCCTTTGCTGTTGGTGCCGCCCACGCCTTCAAGCGCGGATTTGGCGCCGACGCCGGACGCAATCTGATGCGTGCTGGCCTTGATGCCGTAATGCAGCCAGTGATCGACGCCCTGCCCTTTTTGGCCATCCGGGTCGTGCATGACAATGGCGTAGCTGAGGGTGCCGGCCGGGCCGGCGTTCCAGGCCAATGCCGGTGAAACGTTATGCCCGCCACAGCCCGGCGCATCGCTGGCGGCGGCCGATGTGAACAAGCGGTCGTCCGATACACCCGGGATGTTCAGGGTGAAACGCTCCTGGGCGGCGTGTGCCGGAAGTTGCACGCAAAAAACCACGGCTACGGCCGCGAGCCAAGGTTTCAGAGAGGTCAATCGGGGCATTCCGGAGCACCTTGTGCGTGTTGGGCCGTCGTCGGCGTGCAAACTATAGCCGGACCGTTCACGCGGTGGCAGTGCCAATTGGATGAACCTCGCAACAGGCACCAGACTCTTTAGAGAAACGCCTGTCTGGAGAGCGATCATGACCCTGCATCGCGTTGCCCGTTTTACCGACGTCCCTGAAAACCAAGGTCTGGAAGTGCAGATCGAGCAGCGCAAGATCCTGTTGCTGAAGGTGGGCGATCAATTGCGTGCTTATCAGGGTGAGTGCCCCCACGCCGGGGCGCCACTCGCCGAGGGTGCACTGTGCAATGGGCGCCTGACGTGCCCGTGGCACAAGGCACAGTTTCGCATCGAAGATGGCGGGTTGTGTGAGCCACCCGCACTGGACAGCCTCAAGCGTTATCCGCTCGAAGTGCGTGATGGAGAGGTCTGGGTATACGATCAAGCGCTACGGGATGCGCATACCCCGCCCGCCGATGACGCGCGTACTTTCGTGATTGTCGGTGCCGGCGCCGCAGGTACGGCGGCGGCATCGGCCTTGAGGGAATTGGGTTTCGGCGGCCGAGTGCTGTTGATCGACCGCGAGGCCGGCGCCGGATACGACCGTACGGTGCTGAGCAAATTCGTGATTGCCGGCGAAACGCCTCCGGAAGAAATCCCTGCGTTGCGTGATGACGACTTCTACCGCGAGCAACGCATCGAGCGCATCAATGCCGAAGTAACGAGCCTCGATTGCGCCAACCGCACGTTGCAACTGAGCGACGGCCAGTCGCTGCAGTATGACGCCGCCCTGCTGGCAACCGGCGGCGCACCGAAACAATTGGAGCTGCCCGGCGCCGACCTGCCACAAGTATTCGTTTTGCGCTCAAGAGCCCATGCACAACAGATTCTGGAAAGTGCCAGACCCGGTCAGCATGCAGTGATCATCGGCGACAGTTTTATCGCCATGGAGTCCGCTTCAGCCCTGCGCCAGTTCGGGCTCGAGGTTACCGTCCTTGCGCGTCAACCGGTGCCATTCGCAAAACAGTTCGGCGAGACCGTCGGCAAAGCGATTCTTGCCCTGCACCAGGCCAATGGCGTGGTGTACCGAGCCGAGGGCGAAGCGACGCAGATAGAAGGAACCCATAAAGTCGAAGCCGTACGCCTGGACAATGGCCAGCGACTGCCAGCGGACCTGGTGCTGGTGGGGATCGGCGTCAGCCCGGCCACGGCACCGTTTGCCGACCTGCCCCAGGAAAAGGATCATTCGCTGCGCGTCGATGGCGGCATGCGCGTGACCGACGGGCTCTGGGCCGCCGGTGACATCGCCACCTTCCCGCTCAACGGCCAGCCCTGCCGCATCGAACACTGGCGCCTGGCCCAGCAGCAGGCACGGATTGCAGCGGCCAACATGCTCGGCGGCGATGAGCATTACCTCGATGTGCCGTATTTCTGGACGTGGCACTTCGGCAAGAACTACGACTACCTTGGCCATGCGCAAAGCTGGGATGAAGTCGAATTCAAAGGTGATCCGTTCAAGCCGCCCTTTATCGGGCTGTTCGGCAAAAACGGCCTGGTGATCGCCGCCGTTGCCTGCGATGAGGAGCGAAACATGGCAATGCTCGCCGAACGGATGAAACAGCCGCTGCCGGTGGATAACGCATGGCGACTTATCCGTGATGCACCTTGAATTCGGTCGGATGGTCGCGGGCGATGATCGACGGGCGCGCTCAGCCGTGCCCATCACCAGACAGCAAAACGCCCGGCGCCTGCTGTGTGCAGAGGCCGGGCGTTGCGGTGTAACTAAAGGTTTTTACTGGACTTCGCCAACCCCACCGAACTTGCTCATCACGAACCCGACGAACTCTTCCAGGGTCATTTTCTGGCCGTTGAAGTCCACCTGATTGTTGGCGTAATGCAATCTAGTGACGATGTTGTTGCCGTCCAGTTTCGCCAACTGCGAGCCCACGGCCATGCTGCTGAACATGTCGGCGGTAGCCGTGGCCTGATCGGCGATCAGCTTGGCGTCGGTCTGGCCGTCGATCTGCGACTGTACGGTAAGTACGTCAACGAGCATTGGCTTGGACACTTGCAGATTGAAGTCCAGCAATGCGATCAGCTGTCTGACCAACTGATCGGCCGGTAGATCGATCGATTGCGGCTTGGTCAGGTCCAGCACCAGATTGGCTTTACTCTGGCCGTTACTGGTATTGAACGAGAGGTTCTCCAGGGCCACTTGCGGTCCGGCGGCGAGCAATTGCTCCAGATTGGTCTTGAGCTGCGCTTCTTCGGCTTCCGTCAGATTCAATTCCGGAACCGGTTGCCCGGCTTCGGCGGCCTCGGCAGCGGCCTGCTCGTAGGGTTGCAGCTTGGTCTGATAAATCTGCATCAATGCCATGGTGGACGGGATGTCGAGATTCTTCAGACTCAAGGCCATGTGCGCAGAACCCACGGCCTTACCGTTCAGCGACACTTCACCGATCTTGTAATCGGCTCGCCCGGAAGCGCTGGTGCCAGACTCCTCGGTGTGGTTCTTCATTTCGAAGTTCTTCAACCCGAGCACCGATTGCTTGGCGCCATAGGTGGTTTTGCTGTTGCTCAGCTCGACGGTGTTGTCGCCGGTGTAGTAGCCATAGGTGCTTTTGCTCAGGTTGCTGGCCAGGGTCAGGCCGTTCAATTCGACCTGAACCGGTGCTTGATCCTCGGAGACGGTGGTCAGCTTCAGGCTGTCCATGTAGCCATCGGCCTTGACCTTCTGCGCCTGGGCGCTGGCCGCGACGTCCACCTTCAGGCCGGAAAACTTCAGGCTGGACTTGTCATCCAGCGCCGTTTCCAGTGGCAGCAATTCCAGCGTGCCGTTGGTGGAATTGTCGTAGCCGATGTTGACTACACCCTTGAGCGGAGAGGCGTCCTTGGCGGCGACGAACCATTTTTCGGTGAGTGGCGTCTTTTCCAGTTCGTAGTGACTGGTGGCCATGACGGGCAGCCACTTCAGCGACATCAGGCGCGAAAATGGCAACGGGCCGTGTTCGATGTGATCGACAAACAGCAATTCCACCGGAGCCTCACCGAACATTTCACCTTCGCCCTTGAGGCGATAGTGCGCGGTGCTGCTGAATACATGACGCTCCAGCGAAACCAACTCCAGCGATGCGGTGCCCTTGTAACCGACCAGTGCGGCCTGCAGTTGCTTGTTGGCATCCGCCAGGGAAGTGTTCAACACCCCTTCGATTTTGGTGCCGGTAAACCAGGCACCGCCAGCGCTGATCGCACCAATGGCGACAACAATTCCCAGAAGCACGCCTGCTGATTTATTCATGTATGACCCGTTCAATGTCCGTTGTTGAAGGTGTGGTCGTCTTCCCTGAACCCATGACGGGTTACGGTCACGACTGCGCTGAAAGTGAGGTGCAGATTAGCATCAGGCATGCGCAGCGGCCCAATGATTAAAGGTGAAAGAGTGTCCGGGCGCTTTTGTAAGGCAGGAATGTTTTAGTGTTGATGAGATCGCTTTCGCGGGCAAGCCTCGCTCCTGCAGGTTTGGCGTAACCTTGTAGGCGCGAGGCTTGCCCGCGATGGCGTAGGTTCGGCCAACGCGGAGTCAGGAATACTGCACTTCAATCTCATCGAGCTGATGATCAAAGGTTTTCAGTCGCGCGGTCCAGGTGTACACCAGCACTTCAAAATCCCGGTTGATCACCGCCCCGCCCGTCACTTCTGCACGCGGGTCGCAGAAATCCAGCTGATAGCGTTCACGGGCCATGGCGGTGGCGACATCGGCCAGTTCCCGGGCGTTGTTCAGCCAGTGCCGGCCGTCGTCCTCGACTTGTTTGTCCAGTTCCAGGCATTGCTTCTTCAGGGTTTCCAGGCTTTTTTCCAGCGGCGTGCCGGTCAGTTCACCCATGACTTCCTGGAAGGTACGTCCCGGCTGCCAGTAACTGCCCCAGAAATAACGATCGAACACCGTTTCGACCCGACGCAACGCGACCTTGGTGTCCCAGATCAGCAGCAACGTCTTGCCTTGCTGGAGTTGTCTTTTTTTGATCCGTTGAGTCTGGACGCACGCCCAGGCCGCCACCGCAACGGACATCACGGCGATCAGCGCCACTGCGCTGTCGAGGAACACCAGCGCCTTGTCGATCTGATGCGCCAGCATGATGCCGTAGAAATAGGTGGCCGAAAGCAGCAATAACGCCACGACGGCGCACCAAAAGCCGAGAGCATAAGGGTTTTTCATTATTGGTTTCCCCATGACCTGCGCGAGCCTTGTATGCGGCAAGGGCGCTTTGCACGGGGGCGCCCTTCCAACACTTCAAAGCATAGCAACGGCCTCAGGGTTTGCCGGAGTTCGACGCTTGCGTTCGTCCGCTTTCCCAGCCACCGCCCAACGCCAGGAACAAATTGATCTGGCTGGCGGCAACCTGGGTATTCGCCGCCGCCAGTTGCGCGGTGACGTCGATGTAGGTGCGCGTCGCCTGCAAGTCGGCCAGAAAGGAGGCGCGGCCGGCCTGGAAGAACCGGTGAGTCTGGTCAGCCGCCAGTTTCGCCGATTGCTCGGCGTCCGCCAGGGCATCACGGCGTTGCAGCAATGCCGAATACTGGGCCAGGCCGGTCTGGGCTTCGCGGATCGCGTTGAGCACGACACCGTCGAAATGCGCGAGCGCGCCCTGGGTGGCCGCCTCGGCTTCGTGAATGCGCGCTCGGGCGCCGTTGGTCGGCACCGTCCAGGATAACGACGGCCCGAAGCCCCAGCGATTGGTCGACGGCTCGCCGAGGTTGTCGAGAATACCCACGGTGCCGATGGTCGCGCCAATGCTGATGTCCGGGTACAACTGCCCCGTGGCGACGCCAATGGTGGCGGTCGCTGCCGCCAGTCGACGCTCGGCCTGCCGTATGTCGGGACGCCGCTTGAGCAACGATGCGCCATCGCCCACCGGCATCAGTTGGGCGATTTTCGGCAATTCTGCACAGGTCGCCGTGCCCGACGGCAGTTGATCCACCGGTTTGGCCAGCAGCATCGAAAGCTGAAACAGCCCTGCCTGACGCGCCGCCTCATAACGTGGCATATCGGCGCGCAAAGATTTGAATTGGGTTTGCGAGCGCGTGACCTGGGTTTCGTCGCCACGCCCGGCGTCGCGCAGGCGCTGGATCAGCGAGGTGCTCTGGGCTTGCAGATCAAGGGAGTGCTGGGCAATTTCCCGCTCTTCGTTGGCCGCGCACACCTGGGTGTAGGCGCGGACCACATCGGCCACCAAGGTAATGCGTGCGGTATCCGCGGCAGCCTGGGTCGCATCGGCATTGGCCTTGGCCGCTTCGATGCCGCGTTGCAATGTGCCGAACAGGTCAAACTGGTACGAGGCGCTGATGCCGATATCGCCGATGTTGGCCACCGGCACTTTTTCCGGCAACAGGAACGCTTCCCCGGATTCCTGCAAGCGTTGGGCGCCCATTTTCACCCCGCCACTCCACCCGCCCGCGGCCTCAGCCTCATCGACCTGAGCCCTCGCCCTGGACAGGTTGGCTGCGGCCACGCGCAAATCGCTGTTGGAGGCCATGGCTTGCTGGACCAATTGGTCGAGTCGCGGGTCTTGATACAGACGCCACCAATCGGCCGGCACCGGCTGCGAAACCACCGGTTTGCCCTCCACCGCCAGTTCACCCTGCAAGTCCTTGCGCTGGATGGCGGCTGCGTCCGGCACTTTATAATCCGGGCCGACCACCTGACATGCCGACAGCAACAGGCCTAATCCGGCAACCGCCAAACCCGAAGCCTTGCTCATTGCGCGGGCCCCCGGTTGTGATCGTCGATGATCGATACCGTCGCCGTGCGTCCGGCGATCATGCGGAAATCCGCCGGCACGTCATCAAAAGCAATCCGCACCGGAATACGCTGGGCCAGCCGCACCCAGCTGAACGCCGGGTTGACGTTGGGCAACAGGTTATTACCGCTGGTGCGGTCGCGGTCTTCGATGCCGGCGACGATACTTTCCACGTGTCCGCGCAAGCGCGCATTGTCGCCGATCACACGGATATCGACGCTTTGGCCGATGTGGATACCGTTGAGCTTGGTTTCTTCGAAATACCCGTCGATGTGGAAGGAGTTACTGTCGACCACCGACAACACCGGGCGCCCGGCGCTGACGAACTCCTGGGTGCGCGGCGCGCGGTCGTTGACGTAGCCATCGACAGGACTGCGGATCACCGAGCGGTCGAGGTTGAGCTGCGCACTGTCGACCGCCACCTGCGCTTCCATCAGCGCGACCTGGGCGCGGGCCACCCGCGACTGGCTTTCTTCCAGTTGCTCGCCCGGCACCAGATTGCCCAAGCCCTTGTTACGTTTGGCCTCGCGCTGGGCCTGGGCCAAGGTCTCCTGGCGGTCGGCGAACGCCGCTTTTGCCTGGCGCAGGGCCAGTTTGAAACGGTCCTGGTCAATGCTGAACAACACTTGGCCACGCTTGACCAACTGGTTGTCGCGCACTTCCACTTGCTGGATCAGCCCGGAAACGTCCGGCGCGATCTGCACGATGTCGGCACGGATGTGCCCGTCCCGGGTCCAGGGCGCGAACATGTAATACATCACCATGCGCCAGACCACGACCACGGCGAAGCTCACGATCAACAGGGTCAGCACCACGCGACCAAGGGTTAGAAACGGTTTTTTCATGTCATCAGGTATCGACTGAGTGAATCCACGGCGCCAAGCAACAAGGCGTAGAGGGCCACGTTGAACAATGCCCGGTGCCAGACCAGACGGTAAAAGTGCAGGCGCGTCAGCACCCCGTGCACCAACAGGTAGAGCAGATATGTAATACCCATCAACACCAGCAGCGTGGGCAGGAACACCCCGCTGATATCCAGATCACCGATCATAAAGGCGCTCCATCGATGCCATGGGGAAGCGGTTCTTCAGGCTCGGCAGAACCCACGAATTCGACACCGGGCAACAACGCCAGGCGCAAGCCGCTCAAGGCGTGCAGCAGATGCCGACGGGTTTCATCGTCACCCGCGCCGGCAAGGGCGCGTCGGGTACGGTCGAGGGTCATCAGCAACGGACTCGGTGCCGGCAGGCGTTCACCGGCCTTGAGGCAAACCTTGAAATACTCGCCGACTTCGGCCACCACTTGATGCAACAACGCCTGCGGCACGCCGTGAACCCGTGGCGTGTAGGCGAGCAGGTCGAGCATATTCAACGCCACACGGACCTCCCGCAGCGCGATGCCGGTGTCTTGACCGGTCATGGCCAGACGCGGCAAATGCTGCATCAGCCGATCCAGGACCTGCACACCCAGTTTGCGGTGATCGGCCAAAGTGGCCGGTTCGCTGAGGCTGACAATGTCGTGCCAGGCAAAACGGGTCAGGCGCTTGGCCGCCAGTTCTGCACCGAATGGGCGGGCGATCAGGGTCCAGACGAACGCGAACAGCAACCCCACAGGCCCGGCGAGGTTGGAATTGACGAAGCTGAGGAAGTCCGCGTCGTAGGCGCCTTGAATGCTGATGAACGACGACGTGTTGACCAGCGTCAACAGCATGCCGAGGTAGAACTGCGGCTTGACTGTCAGGGTGCCAATGACGATGAACGGCACGGCAAACGCCAGCACCAGCATTGGAAAATCATGCAGGTTGGGCAGTACCAGAAACAGATAGAGGCTGGCGAACAACACCGACATCGCCGTCCAGAAGAAAAACCGGTAAATCTGCGGCGCCGGGTCGTCCATCGAAGCAAAGAAGCTGCACGCCACTGCCGCCAGAATCACCGCCGCGCCGCCATCGGTCCAGCCAAGCAGAATCCACAGCACCGAGGCGACAATGATCGCCATCACGGTGGACGCGGCGGAATAGAGCATCAGCCCCCGATCCAGGAATGCCGTCAGACGTCCCAGGCGCCAGTGTCGATAGACCGCACGCCAGCTGTCCTGGCTTTCGCATTGGATAGCCTGTTGCAGGCTGCGGCAGTCTTGCCACAAGTCGATCCATTCACCGAGGCGATAGATGGCGTTGGAGAACAGCAGTTGCTTGCGATCTTCCAGCGCGGCGGCGTCGGGTTGCAGGGCTTGGAGTTGGTCTTTCAACGCCTGCCAGCGGTCGAGGTCCGCCTCCTTGTGCTCGAGCCATTGCGTGGCGGCGACCAGTAGCGGCGTGAACTTCTCCACAAGCTCCGGTGTGCGCCTCTCCAGCGCGTAGAGCGCATCGTCGAGGTCATCGATCACCGGCAACAGGTGAATCATCCGCCCGCGCAGTTCCTTGGTGTTGCGCACGGTTTGCGGTCGCGCGCCTTCGTGGGGCAACTGGCCGATCATCAACTCAAGGGTGTTGAAGGTGGTCACCATCGAAGCGCGCAATGCACTGACTTCCTCCGGCTGCACATCGCGCCCAAGAAAACGCAGGCTGTAAGTCGATGCGTCGGCGAACCACTTGCTCACCGAGTCATTGAACACCGGGGCCAAACGCCGGGGCCAGAACATGGCGCCCACCACCGCCGCGACGGCGATGCCGAGGAAGATTTCTTCGGTACGCGCTTCGGCCACGTCCCACACACCCAATGGATTGTTCACCACCGGCAGCGCGATCAACGGCAAGGTGTAGCCGGCCAGCATCAAGGCGTAGTTGTTGGCGGTGCGCAAATGCATGGACAGGAACAGCAGAATTCCGGTCCATAGCGCGATGACCACCACCAATACGTATGGACTCTGGACAAACATCGGCACGAACAGAACCGCAGCAGCGGCGCCCAGGAAGGTGCCGACTGCGCGGTATAGCGCCTTGGAACTGGTAGGGCCGACAAACGGGCTGGAAACGATATACACCGTGGCCATCGCCCAATAAGGACGCGGCATCTGCATGAGCAACGCGATGTACAGCGCGATCATCGAAGCCGCGAAAGTGCGTACGCCGTAGAACCAGTCGCGCGCTGGAGGCATGCCTGCAAAAAAACCGCTCACGGATGAGTTTCCGAAGGGTGCCCGGCCGCCTCGAAGGCCTTCAATACACGCAGAGCGGCTTCAAGGTCCAGCGGGTCAATGCCTTCGAGCACTTCGTTACGCAGTCGCACCAATTCGACTTCGACGGCTTGCACCAGGGTTCGCCCCGTTTCGGTGAGGCTCAGGCAATTTGCGCGCCGGTCCTGGGTATCGGCGGTACGACAGACGTAACCGGCATGGCACAGCTGATCCAGCAAGCGCACCAGGGACGGACTTTCCATCCCCGCCGCCTGAGCCACCGTCACCTGCCGCACACCCTCGCCCAATCGCCCGATCATCAATAAGGGGACGGCACAGGCTTCGGAGATTCCATAGTTGACCAGCGTGGTCTGGCAGATCTTTCGCCAATGCCGGGCGGCCACCACCATGGAGCTGCTGATATTCATCTGGAGAGCGTCGAGGGAATTTGGCACGGGGGGAAACACACACTGTTAGCTTGCTAACTATCAATATCGCATTCGAGGGGATTTTTCGTCAAGTTTTGAAACAAATTCCCCGCCAGTCGGAGAGCGTGCACCCTTGCTGTCAACTGCGATACTGAAAACGTATATACTTTTTCAATACAAATGCCGAGAAGTCCAGCCATGTCAAAGCAAGCGGTTTTTACAATGAAACTTGAGTCTGAATTGCGCGAACAGTTTATGGCCGAGGCGGAAGCTGCTCATCGTCCAGCCTCGCAAATAGTGAGGGAGTTGATGCGTCAGTTTGTTCAATCCCAACGAGAGTCGCGCGAGTACGATGCGTTCTTGCAACGCAAAGTGGACATCGCTCGTGCTTCGATACGCAACGGCGACGTTCTGACGAACGATAAGGTTGAAGCAGAGTTCGCTGCCAGGCGCATGCAGGTGTCCCTGCAAGAATGAAAATAATCTGGACGAAACAAGCAGCACAGGACCGTGCAGACATTTGGGATTATTTGCATCCCATCAATCCAAAAGTAGCCAGCGAAATGGATACCCGTTTCAGTGATGCGATAGCCCGGCTTGCCCATTACCCGGAAAGTGGCCCTGCAGGAGTCATTGCAGGCACGCGCGAACTGATCCCCCACCAGAATTACCGCATTGTTTATGAGTCTTGGGCGGACTCCATCTGCATACTCGCGGTGGTTCACACGTCCCGACAGTGGCCGCCTGAGAAGAGTTGAGCCCCTACAGTCCCCGCCCCTTCCTCAACATCACATCCAACTGATCCACCACCTCGGCCCAATCGGCGTCATCCAGAATTTCATTACGCAAAAGCTCCGCCTGGCTCGGACTCCAGAAAAACGCGTCCGCCAGATGCAGTTCGGGTTTGAGCGGTGAATGGGTGGCGATGAATTTGTCGATGCTTTCAGCGTCGTCGTCCAGGCCCAGTTGCTTGAACAGGGATGGGAGGCTGTGGGTTGGGTTTTCCATGTCTGACTCCATTGGGTGACGTAGGTGACTCGCAGCATTCGCGGGCAAGCCTCGCTTTGCAGGAGCGAGGCTTGCCCGTGAAGACGGCAGCACAAGCACAGCAAAACTCAAATTCAGTGGCTCAATTCCCGCACCTCCGCATGCGGCAGCATTTTCAGGAAGTCCGGCATGTTCATGTGTAGCAGGTTGGTGTGGTTGCCGGCTTCCAGGTAGATGTCTTTTTGCCGGGTCAGCAATGGATCGATGACCACGTCCAACCCATAGGCTTCACCCAGGGCAGGCACTGCACCGCGTTCGCAGTCTTCGAACAGATGCGGCAGATTGCTTTCCCGGGATACCTGCCACTCACCACTGCTGCGGACCTTGCTCAGGTCCAGATGACGGCTGGCGGGCAGCACGGCCATCAGATAATGCCCATGGTGATCATCCAGGATCACCGACTTCGCCACCCGCTCCGCAGGAATGCCCGCGACTCGCGCCGTTTCCAGGCTGCTGGCCGAGTGGGGATGGCTGACGATGTCATAGTCGCATTGAGCCTTCTCCAGGCTTCGCTGCACGGTTCTTGCCATACGCATGATGCACCTCGATGTCCGCAACAATGCCTGGCGGACGCTGGTTAACGCTATTCTGCGTAGTAAAAGTCTAGGCCCGCCGGGCCGGTTCGACGGGAAATCCGCCCATCGGACAAGTCGACATCTGAGCAAAAATCATACAGATGCCGGGTCAACTAGACTGAATACAGAACCACTGGCGACTCTCCCGGAGGGTCACGTGAAAACGCGTTGTTGTGCCTTTGCCTTGTTGTTGGCATTAAGCGGCTCTGCGCTCGCGGCGGATGCCGGCCTGCCGGCAACCAATCCCGTCGGAATCTGGCTCATTACCTTTGGTATCGCCTTTCTGATTGCCGAGGCTGCCCTGCCCAATTACGGCGTGATCGGCCTGGGCGGGATCGTGATGTTCGTGATCGGCGCGGTAATCCTGACCAACGCCGAAATGCCCGTGCCGTTGATGATCGGCCTGGGAATGATCAGCGCATTGCTACTGATATTCCTGCTGATCCGTGCCCTTAAAACCCGACCACGACAAAACGTCAGCGGCGACGCCGGCTTGCTGGGCAGCGTGACGCCAGTGTTGTCATTGCAGGCTGGCGATGCTTTTCACGGCTGGGTGCATTTGCAGGGTGAACGCTGGCAAGTGTCGAGCACCAAACCGCTGCACATCGGGCAGCGGGTCCGCGTGGTGGGGCGCAACGGATTAACGCTGGAAGTGGCCGCGACTGACGCGGTGGCGGCTGGAGAATAGCCATGGGTTTGCAACTGGGTTTTGTCGCGCTACTGCTGCTGTTGATCGCATTGGCAGGGGCGACTTTCCGCATCCTGCGTGAATACGAACGCGGTGTCGTATTCCAGCTCGGACGCTTCTGGCAGGTCAAAGGCCCCGGCCTGATCCTGTTGATTCCGGTGATCCAGCAAATGGTCCGCGTCGACTTGCGCACGGTGGTCCTCGACGTACCGGCGCAAGACGTGATCACCCGCGATAACGTTTCGGTCAAGGTCAACGCGGTGCTGTACTTCCGCGTGCTCGATCCGCAAAAAGCGATCATCCAGGTCGAGGACTTTTTCATGGCCACCAGCCAATTGGCGCAAACCACGTTGCGCGCCGTGCTCGGCAAACACGAGCTCGATGAATTGCTGGCCGAACGCGAACGGCTCAACACCGACATCCAGCAAGTGCTCGACGCCCAGACTGACGCTTGGGGAATAAAGGTCGCCAACGTCGAGATCAAGCATGTCGACCTCAATGAATCGATGGTCCGCGCCATCGCCAAACAGGCCGAAGCAGAGCGCGAACGCCGGGCCAAAGTGATTCACGCCGAAGGCGAACTGCAAGCCTCGGAAAAACTCATGCAAGCGGCCGAAATGCTCGGCCGCCAACCCGGTGCGATGCAACTGCGGTATATGCAAACACTGAGTTCGATTGCCGGCGACAAGAGTTCAACCATCGTCTTTCCGTTGCCGATCGAGTTGCTCAAGGGCATGGCCGATTTGTCGTCGAAGCCGTGATAAACCCTCAGCGTTGCGCCGCCAGCGTATACACCGACTGCCAGCCACCACCCAAGGCCCTGTACAAGCCAACCGCCGCCAGCGACACGCCCGCAGAACTCTCGACCCATTGCTCCTGCGTCGCCAGCAACGCGCTTTGAACGGTGAGTACGTTGACGAAATCCACCACTCCTTCGGTGTATTGCCGTTGCGCAGTCTGCAGGGCGACCCGGTTTTGCCGCACCGCTTCGGCCAGGCTGTCGCGGCGCAATTGACTGGCGTTATAGGCACTCAACTGATCGTCGATTTCATGCCAGGCACGCAGTACGGTTTGCTGATAGGCAATGGCGGCTTCCTGTTGTTGGGCTTCACGCAGGTTCAGCACGCCGCGCAAGCGTCCGCCGTCGAACAACGGCAAGCTGAACTGCGGGCCGATGCCGAATGCCCGTGAGCCCCACGAGCCGAAATCGCTCAGTTGCATGGCCTGTGATCCGACATTGCCCGACAGCGTGATGCGCGGATAAAAATCACCCTTGGCCACGCCGATGCTCGCAGTCGCGGCATGCAAACGGGCTTCGGCTTCGCGGATGTCCGGACGGCGTTCGGCCAGTTGCGATGGCAGCCCGATGGCGACCTGACGAGGCGTCTGCGGCACTGGCGCGTCGCTGGACAACTCGGCAGCCAACGCTTGTGGCGGCTCGCCCATCAACAGGCTCAAAGCGTTGATCAATTGCGCCTGACGTTGCTCGAGCGCCGGCAGGCGCGACTCGATAGCGGCGACTTGCGCGGCGGCTTCGGCAACATCCAGATCGGTCGCGACACCGTCCGCCAGACGCAGTTGCGACAGCTTCAAACTGTGGCGAGCGACATCGAGGTTCTGCTCGGTGACGGCGCGGGTATTTTGCACACCGCGCAACTGAATATAGTTTTGTGCGGTGTCGGCGAGCACCGACAACAACACGCCGCGACGATCGTTTTCGGCGACCTCGAGAGTGGCGTCGGCGGCTTCGGTTTCGCGGCGCACCCGGCCCCAGAAATCCAGTTCCCAGGACGCGGAGAAACCGCCGTCCCACAAATTGAAGGCGGCGTTGCCGTTGTTCCCCGACGGGTCCATCAGGCCTTCGCCGCTGTTGCGTTTACGTGCGTAACCGCCGCCGACGGCGGTTGTGGGATAGCGATCGGCCGTCACCACCTGACGCACGGCGCGGCTCTGTTGCAAGCGACTGCTGGCGAGCTTCAGGTCGAGGTTGTCGGTGAGGGCGCGCTGGCTCAGGGCCGAGAGTTTCGGGTCATTGAAGACTTCCCACCAACGCTCACCCAGGGTCTCGTTGACGACCTGACTGGCGGCGGCTTTTGCAGGCTTGGCCCACTCGGTCACTTGAGGCGATTCGGGCTTATGGAAATCCGGGCCGACGGTGCAGGCGCCCAACGCAAACAGACTAAAAATCCACACTGCTGACTGGGCTAGCGCCTTGTGGCGAGGGCGCTTGCACCCGCTGAGCGGCGAAGCGTCCGAAAAATCCGTGAGCGCTGCGCCCTCAAGCGGGAGCAAGCTCCCTCGCCACAGGAATCGATGTTTGTCTGAAAAACTCATCGCTGAACAACCTCGTTCACCTTGCCACTGGCCGTATCAATCCGCGCCTCCACCGACATCCCCACGCGCAACCGTTCAGCCATCGGCTGCCCCGGTTCCAGCACAATCTTCACTGGAATCCGCTGCACAACCTTGGTGAAGTTACCGGTCGCGTTGTCCGGTTTGACCGAAGCGAACGTCACGCCAGTAGCCGGCGCGAAACTTTCGACATGACCGTTCAGCGCCGCACCGCCAAAGGTATCGACCCGCACCTGCACAGCTTGCCCCGGCTGCACATTCGTCAATTGGGTTTCCTGAAAGTTGGCCACCACGTAGGCCTGCGCCAAGGGCACTACCGCCAACAACTTGCTGCCGGGCGTGACATAGGCGCCGACCCGTACGGCGCGTTCGCCAACCATGCCATCCTGCGGCGCGACGATGCGTGTGTACGACAGCTCATAACTGGCGATTTCCAGCTTCGCTTGCGCGCGTTTCAAGCCACCTTCAGCCCCGTCACGTTGCGCCGCGAGAATGTCGACCTGCTTGCGCTCCGCCGCCAGCACCGCCGTGGCATTGGTCAATTGCGCGCTGGCCTGATCGATGCGCGTGCGGGCCTGCTGTGCATTTTGCACCGTACCCGCACCGACCCCGGCGAGGTGGTTGTAGCGATTCAATTCGTGTTCGGCAAACGCCATTTCCGCCTTGGCCGAAATCACTTTTGCTTGCGCCTGGGCGATCACCGAGGCTTGACGCTCCAGAGTCGCCCGGGCGTTTTGCAGTTGCGCCTGCGCCACCAGCGATTCGGCTGCGGCGGCCTCAGCGGCGGCGCGCAGATCACGGTCATCGATCAGCGCCAGCAACTGACCGGCCTTGACCTGCTGGTTGTCCTCCACCAGCACTTGCTTGATGAAACCGGCAACGCGCGGCACCACCAGCGTGTAGTCCGCCGAGACGTAAGCGTCATTGGTGCTCTGCTGCGTGCGCTGGCCGAACAGGTTGGGCGAAAGCAGATAAACCAGAACGCCCAGCGTGATCACGACCGCAACGCTCACGGCCACTTTTTGCTTTGATTGAGTCGTCATAAAAACCTTCAGTTTCAGTGGAACATTCAGGTCGGTGCGCGCGGCGGATAGATCCGCGTCGGCAGCCAGAAAATCAGCAGGATCAGCGCTACGGCGACACCGGCCATGCACAGGTAAAGATCCGAAGCGGCGAGCACCACGGCTTGCTCATGCAGGCGACGGGCAAGGCCCGGAGTGTCGCTATCGACCAGAGGCGAATTGCCGAGACGGTCCACCAGCATCGTCGAGTGAAAGTGCAGACGCTGGGTGGTCAAGGTTTCCAGCACCCCGGTGGCGATGACTGCCGCCAGGCCTTTCACGGTGTTGAACCAGGCCGACGCGAACGGCCCGTCCATGGGTTGAATGCTGCCGGTCGAGAGCATCAACAGCGGCAACACCGCCATCGGTTGGCCGAATATCTGCAGCAGTTGCAGCACATAGAAATCGTCGCGAATCCACGCCGAGGTCAGCTGCGAACCGCCCATGCAGGACAGCGTCAACATGCTCAGGCCGATCGCCAGCACCCAACGGCAGTCAACCCAACGCAAGTTGCACAGCGCCGCCACCAACGGCAGCGTGATCAACTGGGGCAATGCTGCAATCAGCGTGATCGGTGCGGTTTGCACCGGGCGATATCCCTGAACCTGTGCCAGATAGCTCGACGGAATAATCACCACCGCCAGCAACACCACCAGCACCCCGGCCAGGGTGATCAGGGCAAACGACAGGTTGCGGATGCCGAGCATCTGCATCTTGAAAAACGGAATCGGCTGCGACCACTCGTTGATCAGAAACAGCACCAGCAACAGCACCCCGCCCACCAGCAAACCGCAGATCAAACTCGACTCGAACCAGTCCAGCCGATTGCCCTGCAGAATGCCGATCACCAGCATGCAAATCGCCGGGAACCCCAGCAGCAGACCGCGCCAGTTGAACTGCTTGAAGCGCTCCAGGCGCAGCGGATCCTGAGGTATGCCATAGCCCACCGCGACCATGGCAATCAGGCACGGCACGACGATTTGCCAGAAGGTCCATTGCCAACCGACATATTCGGTCCAGAGCCCGGCCAGCGGCGTGCCCAGTCCGGGGCCGAAGGTGGCCGTCAGGGTGTAACCGGCCAAACCGTAGAGCTTGACGTTGGCCGGCAGAAATCGCAGGGCGACGGTCATCAGCATCGGCGGCAGTGCCCCGCCGGCCAGGCCTTGCAAAGTACGCAGTACCAACAGGCTTTCGTAGTTCGGCGCCAGCGGGCACAGCACCCCCAACAGGGTGAATGCACTGATCGCGTACAGGGTGAAGCGCCGCAACGAAAACGTCACCGAGCACCACGGGGCAAACGCCGCCGCGGCCACCGAAGTCGCAGCGTAACTGGCGACCAGCCAGGTGCCCTCGTCATAGCCGATGGCCAGGGCGCCCCGGATATCCGCCAGGGCGACTTTGGTCACCATCTCGTTCAGGCCGGAGACCAACACAGCCAGCAACACGCCCACCAGGCCAATGATAAGCCGTGGGCCAAACACCATCGGCGCAGCCGCTGTCATGGGCGCAGCCAAAGGCGCCGAGGCCGTCAGGGAGGTCATCGGTGTACAACTCCGAAAAAAGAAGGTGGCAGTCTACGAACGCTCATCGCTGACGAAAACTGACTTATCGGCAATTTATAAGTGCGTCGGACGCAGCATTTGAACCACGTCAATCAAGCGATAGCGATCACGGCCTCATCAGGAAAATGACGGAAAAAACTAACACCGCCGCGTCAGCGCAACCACCATCCATAGGTGTTAATGGCCCTTGCGGCCATCAAGGCTGAGCGGCCAGCCATGTCTCGTCGCAGCAGGCTTTCAGGGTTTCTCGCAGCCAGCGATGGGCGGGATCGTTGTCGAAGCGTGGATGCCAGGCTTGGCTGAGCACGATGGTGGGCAGCGGGATGGGCAAAGTGAACGAACGCAACTTCAGCCCCAATCGGCGCACGCTCAACAGCGTCTCCCGGGGCACCGGCAGAATCAGGTCGGAATCGGGCAAGGCGAACATTGCCGCATGAAAACTCGGCGCGATCACCGCCACCCGCCGCTCCAGCCCCAAGGCGTTGAGTGCCGCATCGATCGGCCCGCGGGCGATACCGCGCCGGGACATGCTGATATGCGAGTAACCGGCAAAACGTTCGGCGGTGATTTCCTGATCGAGCAAGGGATGATCCTCGCGCACCAGGCCGACAAACTGGGTGGAAAACAGATTCTGCACTTTCACTTCCGGCATCAGCGGCCGATTGTTGCTGACGCTCAGATCGATGCGGCCCTCGCGCAAGGCCTCGTCATCCCCGTCGCCCTCCGGCGCAAAACGCAATTCGCAATGCGGGGCCTGGCGCTCCATGGTGTCGAACAACTTCCCACCGTAGATGCCAATGAAAAAGTCGTTGGCCCGTATGCTGAAGCGCCGCCGCAAACTGCTCAGATCCACCACGCGAGCCGAGTGAAACAACTGCGCGGCCTGCTCCACCACATCGCGCACCTGCTCGCGCAACTCCAGCGCCTTGGGCGTGGGCACCAGACCGCGACCGGCGCGCACCAGAATCGGATCACCGATCGCCTCGCGAACCCGCGTCAACGTCCGACTCATCGCCGCCGGGCTCAGATTCATCCGCCGCGCAGCACCGACCACACTGCCCTCGTCGAGCAAGGCGTCGAGAGCGACCAAAAGGTTCATGTCGGGCAGTTGCATGGCGAGCACTCGTTTCTGGTCCGGATTGATCCAGACGCAATGCTAGCAAACAACGATTGGATGAGGTGCAGGCAGTACCGGCCCCATCGCGAGCAGGCTCGCTCCTACAGGGGATCTGGGCAGCTGCAAAATTGGCGTACGACACACCCCCCTCGTAGGAGCGAAGCTTGCTCGCGAAAGCGGCTGAACTGACACCACCTACCCACAAGCAAGCCCAAAAAAACGACTCACGCCACTATCAGTTCTGATAGTTCTCAAACCGATTCATACGAGTAAAACTCAAGGCCTGCCCCGTTTACGTAGAGACTCCGGCATGAGCCAACCTGGTGATCAAGACGACCGCAGCCGTTCACGCACAGTGTTGCTGGCTACCGACATCAGCCATTCGGTCATTGGCGAAATCGTCGATGGCCGCACCCACACCATCGCCTACTCAGCTTATGGCGAGCAATCCGCTCAACAGAAAGTCGAGACACGATTGGGGTTCAATGGTCAGTTGCGTGAAGCGAATATCGGTTGGTATTTGCTGGGTAACGGCTACCGCGCCTATAACCCGCGATTGATGCGGTTTCATAGCCCGGACAGTTGGAGCCCGTTTGGGGAGGGTGGGTTGAATGCGTATATGTATTGCGGTGGCGAGCCGGTCATGAATACCGACTCATCAGGGCATTTGCCCTTCCCCGTACTGAGCAAGGCTTTTGCCAACTTGATGGATGTTAAAAATATCTTTGTGAATACCTATCGGGCGAATGTTGCCGTGAGCAACAACCCAGTGACAGCTTTGGTCTCGAGCATTAAAGGACTCGGTTTGTCCAACACGGCGGATTTTCTACCTACGAATGGAACACTGACATTTGGGACCAGGCCAATGTCGAATCCAGTTCTTACCACTGCGAAAGTCGGAGGTTTGCATCATAAAGTCGGAGGGGTGCCAAGCTCTACGCCTAATCAGGGAACTAGCGCCTCACTTCCTGGCTCGTCCGATGGCGGTCAACGCGGAGGTTTTAACTCAGATCCTGGCAGAAGTTGGACACCAATTCCCCCAACTCGGAGACCTCCAGATAAGGAAACGATCACAATCTGGACGCGCTACCCAGATGAGGTAAAAAGATCGCTATCTCCAGAGAGTCAAAAACGAGTGAGGGATATAAGGGATCGAAAAGAGCCATTGTAGAAAACGATCGATCGCTCCTCCGATATCAACCCATCCAAGAGTAGTGGGGGATGTTTTTCACCGCACCATCCCCCACCGCTTCACCGTCACCCTTTCCAACGAATCAAACACCAGATTCTCCACCAGCAACCCGATCAAAATAACCACCGCCAACCCGGCAAACACCTTGTCGGTATACAGCTCATTGCGGTTCTGAAAGATGTACCAGCCCAATCCACCCTTGCCGCTGGTCGCGCCAAACACCAACTCAGCCGCGATCAACGTGCGCCAGGCAAATGCCCAGCCGATTTTCAGGCCGGCGAGGATTGACGGCAATGCTGCCGGGATCAGGATGAACAGCACGAATCGCATCCCTTTGAGGCCATAGTTGCGCCCGGCCATGCGCAGGGTTTCCGAGACGCCGAGGAAGCCGGCGTAGGTGTTCAGTGCCAGCGCCCAGAGCACCGAATGGACCAGCACGAATATCAAACTGTTCTGCCCCAACCCGAACCACAACAGCGCCAGCGGCAGCAGTGCAATTGCCGGCAGCGGGTTGAACATGGAGGTCAGGGTACTCAGCAGGTCGCGACCGAACTGCGTCGACACCGCCAGCGTGGTCAGGGCAAACGCCAGGACGATGCCGATCAGGTAACCCTTGAGCAACACCACCAGGGAAATCCATACCTTGCCGAGCAATTCACCGCTGAACAGGCCGTCGTACAGCGCACTGGCGGTTTGCAGAAAACTCGGAAGCAGCAGGTCGTTGTTCTGGTAGCGGGCAACCGCTTCCCACAACACCGCGAGCAAAATCAGGATCAGGCCTTTGCGCAGCCAACCCTGTTGCCATAGACGTTGGCCGAGGGGCAATTCACGCTCCAGCGGTACGCTGGTCAGTGGTGGTAAAACCGTTTCGAACGCTTCACGCGGGGATGATAATTGGCTCATTGAGCCCTCCTTTCAATTGGCTCAATAAGCGATGCGGATATCGGCGAAATCCAGTTCGTGTTCGGTTTCCGGCGACTGGCCTTCATCAAACAACAGCCTGTGAATGCGCCGCGCCGATTCCTGGAACGCCACGCCGCCAAGACTGTGCAAATCGTATTGATGGCTGTGGACTTCCGCCCGCACTCGCCCCGGATGCGGTGACAGCAACAGGATGCGATTACCCACCACCAGCGCCTCTTCAATGGAGTGCGTAACGAACAGCAAGGTGAAGCGCACTTCCTCCCAGAGCAGCAGCAATTCTTCCTGCATCTTGCGTCGGGTCAACGCATCAAGGGCCGCGAAGGGCTCGTCCATCAACAGGATTTTCGGCTGCATCGCCAATGCGCGGGCGATGGCAACCCGCGCTTTCATGCCGCCCGACAAGGTGTGCGGATAAGCGTCGGCGAATGCCGCCAGCCCGACTTTCTCCAGATAGTGCAGCGCCCGTTCTTCGGCCTCTTTGCGCTTGAGGGTTTTCGAAGCCAGCAGTGGAAACATCACGTTTTGCTTGACGGTTTTCCACGGCGGCAGCTGATCGAATTCCTGGAACACCACGATCCGGTCCGGCCCCGGTGCGTCGACGCGCTGACCTTGCAAACGGATCTCGCCCTCCACGGGCTGGATGAATCCGGCAGCGGCTTTGAGCAGTGTCGACTTGCCGCAACCGGACGGCCCGAGCAGGACAAAACGGTCCGCCGGATCGATCTCGAAACTGACTTGATGGGTCGCCCGCACCACACGCTGCGGCGTGCGGTATTCGAGGCTGACGTTATCGACCGACAACAGCGCCTGGGCTGCCGTGGCCGGTTTGCTGACCGTGTGGCCTTGCAAGGGGGCATTCATGTCGATCAGCTCCCTTGCAGTGGTTTGGCGTCCTGGAAGAAGTAGTCCTTCCATGAATCGGGTTTATTTTTGATCGCGCCGACGCGGTAAAGAAACTCGGCCAAGGGGTAGGTGTTTTTCGGCGTGACGCTGAATTCGAACTGCGGGTTGTCGATGATTTTCAGCAACGCCGCGCGGTCGATTTTCGCCTTGGTGACGCGAATGTAGGTGTCGGCTGCCGCGCCTTTATCGTTCTGCGCGAACGTGGCTGCTTCGGTCAAGGCATCGATAAAGGCTTTGTAGGTTTTCGGGTTTTCGTTGCGGAATTTCTCGGTGGCGAACAGCACCGTTGGTGAGTTCGGGCCGAGTAAATCGTAAGTGTTGAGCACCACGTGCACGTTCGGATTGGCCAGTGCCTGATCCTGGAACGGCGGGTTGGAGAAATGTCCGGTCAGCTCCGTGCCACCAGCCACCAGCGCTGCCGTGGCATCCGGGTGCGGAACGGCGATGGTGTATTTGTCGAGGCGATTGAAATCCTTGTCGCCCCACTGTTTGGCGGCGGCGTATTGCAGGAAGCGCGACTGCACGGAGACACCCACGGCCGGCACCGCGATACGGTCCTTCTCGGTGAAGTCGGCGATGGTTTTGACCTTCGGATTATTGCTCACCAGGTAGTACGGAAAGTTACCCAGGGAGGCCACGGCTTTGACGTTCTGCTTGCCGTGGGTGCGATCCCAGATGGTCAGCAGTGGGCCGACACCGGCACCGGCAATGTCAATCGAGCCTGCGAGCAGCGCATCGTTGACCGCTGCACCGCCCGAGAGCTGGGTCCAGTCGACTTTGATGTCGAGGCCTTCCTGCTTGCCGTACTTCTCGATCAGGTTCTGATCGCGCACCACGTTGAGCAACAGATAAACGATGCCGAACTGTTCGGCGATGCGGATTTCACCTTCGGCCTGGGCCACGCTCGGCGCCACCAGGCTACCGGCAATCAGGCTGAAACCCAGGCCGATGGCGGCGGCCAGCGGTGTGAATGGAAGACGTTTGGACATGATCGATCTCCGGCAAATCAGAAAGGCGCGTCGCCCTGGATGGTGGTGCGATACAGCTTGCGGCGCAGATGGCTGGGGCATCCGGCGGCAAGGTGAATCAGCGAACGGTTGTCCCAGAACACCAGGTCGTGAGCCTGCCATTGATGGCGGTAGATGTTTTGCGGCAGCACGCTGTGGGCAAACAATTCGGCCAGCAGTTGCCGGCTCTCGTCCTGCGGCAGGCCGACGATGCGGGTGGTGAACCCTTCGCTGACGAACAACGCCTTGCGACCGTTTTCCGGGTGGGTGCGCACCACCGGGTGCACCACTTCGGCGACTTGAGCCAGCTGTTCCGGAGTCAGCGTCGGGCGCCAGTTGCCTTCGAACTTGGTCTCGCTGTAGCGCGCCGTGTAGGAGTGCGCCGCCGAGCGACCTTCCACCGCTTTGCGTAGCGCCAGCGGCAGGTTGTCCCAGGCTTTGTGCATGTCGGCGAACAGCGTGTCGCCGCCCTCGGATGGCAGTTCCTGGGCATGCAGCATCGAACCCAGGCTCGGCAGTTCCTTGTAGGAGAGATCGGAATGCCAGAACTTGCCGGCATCACCGAGGCCAATGTTCTGGCCGTTTTCGACAATGTTGGAAACGATGAGGATTTCCGGGTGGTTGGCCAACAAAAACTGCTTGAGCACATGGATCTGCAGCACGCCAAAACGGCGGCTGAAATCGATCTGTTGTTCGGGGGTGATGCGCTGGTCGCGGAACACCACCACATGATGATCCAGGTGGGCGCGATGGATGCGGGCGAAGTCCTGATCATTGATCGGGCGGGACAAATCCAGGCCGATGATTTCGGCGCCCACTGCGCCGCTGAACGGGCGAACTTCAAAGTGTTGTGGCGCGATGGCTGGCGCTGCGGATACGGCTGCTGACATAAATCACTCCCACGCACGGCACGCTCAAGGGCGCGCGCGTCGATCAGAAACTCACGGATATCGTGTTGGTTCGTGTCGTGCGGCGCGCCGATTGGTCGGCAGGTACGCAGGTGGTTGACTTTATAGATATAAGAAAAGGAATTTAAATACCGTTAGCGAATAACCATATGGCTGAATTCGCCTATGCTGCTGACAGCATGACGCGGTTCTCTGTGAGGAATGTTCCATGTTCTACGTGCAACGCGATACAGCCGGGCAACTGCTGCGCGTCGAAGCCCAAGACTACGCCGAAGCCACGGAAACGCTGCCGGCCGACCATCCTGACCTCCAGGCCTGGTTTGCCAATGAACTGATGAACACAAGCCTCAACCAGCTCCAGCAGATCAAACAGCTCAAGCAATTGCGCAAGAGCGACCTGGAAATGATCCGGGTCATCGACGATTTGATCGAAGTGCTGATCAACAAAGGTGTGATCCTCGTCACCGACCTGCCGGCGCCGGCACAGGCCAAACTCATGGACCGCAGCCAGGCGCGGGAGGCGTTGGGCGGGTTGAGTCATTTGGTGGATGATGATGAGGATGGGGTGATCTGAGTTTTTTATTGCCTGTACTGACGCCATCACGGGCAAGCCCCACAGAGTTATGTGTGATGCACAAATTTTGCTAACACCTGCAACCACTGTGGGAGCGGCGGTGCGACGATTCGACTTGCCCGCGATGGCGATCTTCAGCTCACCGCCGACTTGTCCTTGAACAAACACTCAAGCAGCTCCGGCGATTCGAGGTGATCCAGCGCCCGCTCCACCAACAAATGCACCCCGTCAGCCATGCGGCTCAGCGCCAGCGCAACGGATCGGCGTGAGCCTTCCACATCGTCCGCCAGGTCGGCGGCGATGGCGCTGATGGACAGTAAATCTTCGGAGGCGTTGGCCAACAGGGCTTCGATGTTGATGTCGTCGGCGACGGTGAAGAGGTGGTTTTTGTGGGGCTTGGTTTCGGGAGTGTCGCCAGGGGTTTCCGGCGGATTTGGAGTGACTTTGAACATGGATTGGTTACCTCAAATTGAGCGCTGAAACCAGTTCGCTTGCACGCAAATAAGGTGGCAGCAATGTGCGGGGTGCAAGACCGAGGAAACCAATCCAAAACCTCGGCAGACCCGAAGGTCTCCCGCACACAGCCGCCATAAAGCGAATACAACGAGATACTCGATGCATTACCCATGGTGTTGCCTGGATTGGACTTTTACCCGGACCTGCACGTCCGTGTCACTGCTTATTCAGTGACAAACTCAGACTAGGCTTGGGCACTTGGCCAAACAAGTTCACCGACACCACTACAACTTGAAGGAAATCTCCGACGCCGGTGTCCCCTCTAGGAACATTCCCACAGCAATTGTGTTGTCTGTGCTGACGCCATCGCTAGCAGGCTAGCTCCCACAGTAGATCGGTATTGATCGCAGGGAGTGTGTACGACATGAGCCCATGTGGGAGCTAGCCTGCTAGCGATGGCAACCTCACAGGCAACCCTACCCCCAAGGCCTCGGCTCCCCGATCAACCGCCCCTGAACCCCATACACCCCCAACTCGCGGATCACCGCCAGTTCGCCCTCGGTCTCGACCCGTTCGGCAATCAACGGCAGATCAATGCTGTGGGCCGCCCGTTGAACAGCCTCAATGAACAAGCGCTTGTCGCTCTCCTGATCAATCGCACGGATGTAGCTGCCATCGATTTTCAAGTACGCCAACCCCAGCCGCGCCAGGTTGCCGATCATGCTGAAGCGCCCGCCAAAACGTTGCAGGCTCAACGTGAACCCGAGCTCGCGCAGGCGCCGTGTCAGATCTTCAAGCATGGCTTGATCGGGCAGTTGTTCTTCGCCGATTTCCAGGGTCAGTCGCGGCCCTAGATTGGAATGCGAGCGCAGCAGCTCGAACAGCGCATTCAATGCCTGTGGATCTTCAACGGTTGCCGAAGACAGGTTCAGTGCCAGGGTCGATTCGTGGTCGGCCATCTGTTCCAGCACTAACTCCAACATCAGGCGATCCAGTCGCGCCGTCCAGTCGAACCGCTCCAGCCACGGCAGAAAGCGCCCTGCCGGAATGCTCTGGCCCTGATCGTCGATCAACCGTGACAGCACTTTGTAGTGCAGCACCAATTGCGTGTCCTGGCTCGCCACCACCGGTTGAAAAAACAAGGTGAAGCGCCGCTGCTTCAACGCCTGATCCAGCAGATCGTGCCAGGCATGATGATCGTCGCCGACACCGGCCAAAGCGCTCTGGTCAAGGCAGACCCAGTTCGAATCACCCAGGCCTTCAGCTTGCGCCAACGCCTGATCCGCCAATGCGAGCACGGATGGCGGCGCGTCGCCATAGACAAATGGCGCCAACCCGATCGCGGCCGCCTTGGTCACGTCCGTCGCTCCGGTCGCGTGCAGGCTGGTCATGGCGCTGTCGAGGTGCTGCGCCAACTGCAACGCTTCTTCGCGCACCAGCCCCGGCGCCAGCACGGCAAATTCACCACCACGAATGCGTGTGACCAAGTTCAGGGTTTCCGGGTATCGGGCGCACTCCCTGGAAAGTTGCTCGCCGACCGCCTGCAACAATTCGTCTGTACGTTGCCCACCCAGGCGCTGGTTGAGGCCCGCCAGATCCTGAACCCGTAACAACAGCAAATAACCAGAGCTGGCCTGTTCAGGGTTACTCACCCGCGCATGCAATTGCATCTCGAAATATCGCCGGTTGGCCAGCCCGGTCAAATTGTCCTGATAAGACTCCGCCCGCAGTTTTTCACTGCGCTCGGCCTGTTCCCGAAAGAGCGCCTTGAGCTTCTCGACCATCTGATTCATCGCCTGCACCACGCGCCGCAATTCAGGGGTGCGCGGCAGGTCAGGCAAACTGAGAAACTCGCGACGGGCGATGGCGTGGGACTGCCGGACCATGTAATCCAGCGGTTTCAACTGGCGCCGCAACAACAGCGCACCCAGTATCGCGCTGACCACCCCACAGAGCAGCAACCACGCCAGACTGCCCAACGCGCTCTGCCACAGTTTGGCCAGGGCGAACATGGGGTGGCTAACCACTTCGACCCGCGCGGCCTGCTCCCAGCCACGGCTGACGATCGCGTCGCCACCGGCAGGTTCCAGCCCGATCAATTTGACGAACCAGGCCGGGACATCGGTATCGGCCGGGATGCCGCTGCGCTCGACCAACGTTTTGTCGTTTGCCAGATCGACCACGCGAATGCTCGCGTAATAGCCGCTGTCGAAAATCGAACTGACCAGCAACTCAGTCATTGCCGGATCATCGATGTTCGGCGTCAGGGACAGCGCCAGCGCCGTCGCGGCGTCCTGGGCATGGGAACGCAGCTGATTGACATACTGAGTTCGCGAACTCTCCAGGCTGACCATGAAGCTACCGGTGAAGGCGATGACCAGGAACAGACAGATTGCGATCAACAGCTGTTTGAACAATGACATCTGTGGGCGGCTCCTAGTTAATCGACTCGACCGGAAATCCTTCGGCCTGCATTTTTTTCAGCACGTCCTGCCAACGAGACAGACGCTTGCTGTCACTGACCCTCTGGTTGCCCTTGGCACCGGGCAACCACAACCCGTTTGCATTGAAAGAGTAGACCGGCAACAGATCCGTTCGTTGGCTGGCTGGCCGGATATCATCGATCAGGCTGTCGAGCACCAGCGGCATGGCCTGGGGGCTCGCGTAATAGGTCAAGACCATGTGCGCACGATTCAATTGCAGCGCCTTCACGTAGGTGATGCGCAGCTTGTCACTGGCAACGCCCAGATGACGCAAGCTGAAATACTTGGCGATAGCGTAGTCCTCACAATCGCCGGCGCCTTTGAACAGGGCTTCGACCGGTGTTTCCCAGTAATCGGCCTGATGCCACAGGTCGGCATCTTCGACGTAGCGTATGCGCTGGTTGAAGAACCGGTTGACCCGGTCGAGCTGTTCCAGTTCGCTGGCCTTGTTCTGGCTGGCCAGCAAGTATTGCCAGTCATCAATACGCTGCTGACCTTCGCCCAAAGGTCCGTACAATGCCTGCGCCCGGCGGCTGATCGACGAGAAATCCCAATCGCCCAGTACATCGCCCAGCATTACACCGGCCAACAGCATCGCACCGCACAGCCAGCACAACATCCGGGGTATCGGGAAACGTACTGGCAATGCGCGGCATCCAGGGTAGACAGTTGGAAGTCGGTTGATGGTGTAGGTTAATCCGCCAAAAAACAATGGCACGGTGAGATCACCAAGGGCGCGCTAGACTCAAAGAAAGCGCTGCGTTGCGCGTTTGACAAGCCTCCAGGCAGTTACTAGTGTCAGTTGGATCCAAAAAACCAAATAGCCAATCAGGGTGCGTAGTAGTGACACAAAAGCCCAATCCGCTCAGCAGTATCAAGGTCAACGGGCCGATTCCCGCTCACTTGGCTCGCTCAGTCATCGAGGAAACCCTGCGTTCGGCGATTCTCGATGGTCGCCTGCCCTGCGGCATCGCTCTGCGCCAGCAAGATCTGGCCGACCTCTTCGGTGTCAGCCGTATGCCGGTGCGCGAAGCCCTGCGTCAGCTCGAAGCACAGGCGCTGCTCAACGTGGTCGCCCATAAAGGCGCGGTTGTCGCGCCGCTGATTCAAGGCGACGCTGCGGAAACCTATGCCCTGCGGATACTGTTGGAGTCCGAGGCGCTGCGCATGTCGGTGCCGCTGTTGGAGATTGCTGACCTCGAACAGGCCGCCCGTTATATCGATGAGCTGGAAACCGAACACGACTACAGCGAAATCGGCCGGCTCAATCGCCTGTTCCACATGTCGCTGTACAGCAAGGCACCCAATAAGCGCCTGCTGAAACTGGTGGAAGATGGCTTGAACGAGGAAGAACGCTTCCTGCGCTTCAATCTGGAAGCAATGGGCCTGGGTAAATTGTCCCAGGAAGACCACCGGGCCATGTTGCATGCTGCCCAAGAGCGGGATGTCGACAGTTCGGTGAAGTTGCTGGTTCATCACCTCAATCGTGGCGTCGAGGTCATCACCCGTTACCTCGCCAGCCCTGAAGCCCAAAGTCGAAAATTCTCGAAGTAAAACAGTGATGAGGGAGCTTGCTCCCTTTCCGTCATGCCGCGCCCAGCCCGCTTGAAACCGAACGATCCACTTACAAATTTCCCATCCCCTTATGCCCTCTCCGATTCCCGAATTCGGTGATAGCGGCTGTCTTGAATTACGCTCACTCCTGGGGTGCCGACAACCCATGAACGGGGCGACGCATCGCAATTAAGCAGCAGTCCCCCGCACCAGGAACCTACGGAAGGAGCCTTGCCACGGGAACAGGAGAGTCGGCGCTATTCCCGGCGAACTTCCCCCTCATATCACTTCAACGATTTAACCCAGAAAGTTGCTTCGAGTGAGGCATTCACTCTTTATTAAAATTCTGACTTTTAAAAGACGGAAGGAGCAACTACGACCAAATAAAACTTATTCAAAAAGTCTTATAGAAACTTGCCGCGCCCGAAAAAGTTGAACTTTAAAATATCTGAAAAATAACTTGCCCGACACTTAATTTGTGTACTAGTTTTTCCAGGCCGACATATGGCGCCGGCTGAGAAGCCACAGCAGCAGCCCTTACAGCACCTTAACAAAATCATTCAGATTGAGGCATTCGCTCGCCACAAGAAAACTTTTACCAACAATAAAGAGTGACCACTCCTTCGTACCAGACAACTAAAGGCTCGCCGATGAAACCAACCAAAGAGCATCTTGAACAAAAAAAATCGCAACTGAGTGCGCACCCGATATTCTCCGAAATACACTCACTTCCAGTATTGCGGCGTTTTATGGAAACCCATGTTTTTGCGGTTTGGGATTTCATGTCGCTGACCAAACGACTGCAACAGGAGCTGACCTGTACGCAATTGCCCTGGCTCCCGCCACGCGACCCGCAGGCAGCACGATTGATCAACGAGATCATACTGGGCGAAGAGTCCGATGACCGCCCCGCTCAAGGCCACTACAGCCATTTCGAGTTGTACCTGGATGCCATGCGCGAAGTCGGCGCGAGTACGACCGCCGTCGAGCGGTTTGTGGCGCTGCAGCAGGAAGGCGTGAGCTATGACGTAGCGTTGCAAAGTATCAAGGTGAACCCGGCGGCCGCGCGGTTCGTGCGCCATACGCTGCACACCGCCTTGCATGCGCCTGGCCACAGTGTCGCAGCGGCATTTCTGCATGGCCGCGAGAGTGTGATTCCACAAATGTTCCAGCGCATCCTCGACGACTGGGGTATCGGTATCGAACAAGCCCCGACATTTCGCTACTACCTGGAACGCCACATCGAGGTCGACGCTGAAGACCACGGCCCCGCTGCAGAACGACTGCTCGCGCGACTGGTCGACAGCGACCCGCAACGCGAAGCAGACGTGTACGCCAGCGCCATCGCCGCCGTAGACAGTCGCATCGCTCTGTGGGACGGCTTGCGCCTGAGCATGAACGAGCCTCTGGCGGAGGTGAACCCATGAACGCCGCCGACTATCTGTCGTTCGCCGATGCCTGGGAGAGTCGCGCCACCATCCGCACACGCCCGCGTCGCCTGCTGGAGAACGACGACAGGCTGATTTATCCGCTGAGCCGGCAACCGCTGGTTCTCAGCCAGACGTTTGTGCGCGAGTGCCCGGAGCAGCGCGACTTCGCCCTGGTGCAGACGCTCTACAAATTCATCAATGACGTGGTGATCTTCGAAACGGAAATCGTCGACAAGACCGCCCGTAGCATTGCCAAGAATCGCTTCGCCGTGGCATTCCCGTTCGCCTGTCGCTACGACGCCATGACGGTGGTGGTCGATGAGGATTACCACGCGTTGGTCGCCATGGATTTCATGCAGCAGGCCATCGCCATGACTGGCATCACACCCATCGGGCTGCCTGAAGAAATCGAGTTGAGCCGGGCGATCCCGGCAGCCATCGCTATGGCACCGGAACACCTGCGCAGCGCTGTGGAGCTGATCTGCGTGGCGATTGCCGAAAACACCGTGACCGGTGACGTTGCCGCGTTCGCCAAGGACGATACCGTCAAGCAGTCGATCAAGGGCTTGATGGCCGACCACTTGCTCGACGAGGGCCGGCACTCCGGATTCTGGTCGCGGATGGTGCGCATCTACTGGCACACCGCAAGCGCAGCCGACCGCGAGTGCATCGCGCAAATCCTCCCGGTGTTCATCAGCCACTACCTGACCAACGACATCCAGAAGGCCTTTGACTTCCAACTGATCGACGCCTTGCAGATCAGCGATGCCGCGCGCCAATCCCTCAAGAATGAGGTGTCCGGCCTGGCCTTCCCGATCAATCGCCATCACCCGCTGGTCGCCAACATCGTGCGGTTTTTCCGCAGCAGTTCGCTGCTCGATTCGCCGTGCGTGCAAAGCGCCTTGAGTGACTATTTGCTTTGACGAGGAACCTGTCATGAGACGTCTCGAAATTCTGCTTGCCGGCCACAGCCAGGCCCTGACCGACCTGGCGCTGGAACTCGAACAACACGGTCATGCACTGACACGGGTAACGACAATCGATGCACCCTTGCCGGAGCATCTGGATCTGATGATCGATGATGCCAGCCTGAACCCGCTTGTTTTCAGTCCTGCACCGCGCCTGACGCTGCAGCTGGGCATCGGCCCTTCGCCAGCTTCAGGATTATCGCCGCTGGATCTGTTATTCACCGTTGATGCGACTTTGGTCAGTCGCGTGCCGATTGCCGATGAACCCTCGGGCAATGGTCAGGCACTGCGTCTGCGCGCAATCAAGGAACTGGTGGATCACGTCGCCCTGCTGGTCAGTCGCTACTCCCGCGACGCTGAGTATTTCCTGCTTGCACAACCGGCCATTTGCCCTCACTTCGCAACGTTCGAAAACCTGCTGTATCTCGACAGCCTCGCTTACATCCATCGCCGTAATGCAACCGCTGCACCATGGCTGCTGGAGCTCGCCGAAATACCGATGATCGAACGGCTTGAACAGCGTTTCATTCAGAGTGCCGACAGGCCTGCGTTGACCGTTGCCGGGACCACCCTCGACTATCGCCAGTTGCACACCCTGAGCCGTGCTATCGAGCAGCGATTGCAGCCCTTGCTCAGCCAGCATGAAGCCCCGTTGGTGGTGGGAATCTGCCTGCCGAAATGCAGCGCGTTGTACGCAGGGATCCTGGCGATTCTGGGCAGCGGCGCGGTGTATTTACCCCTGGAACCAAGCCATCCGCTGCAACGTCAGCGGTTCATCCTGTCAAATGCCGGCGCGGTGTTACTCCTGCATGACGGTCGGCATCCGCTTGCCGCGCAAATGCCGGGAATCGATATCACTTCGATCGATGCCAGCGACGTCAATCTTGAGCAACCGTTGATGCGTCAACGCCCCGTGCTTGAGGCGCCGTGCATGGCCCTCTACACATCGGGAACCACCGGCCAGCCCAAAGGCGTGTTGCTCAGCCAGGCCAATCTTGCTCACTTCACCGCATGGTATGCCGACTATGTGCAGCTGACCGAAGCGAGTCGGGTTCTGCAATTTTCCTCACTGAGCTTTGACTCATCGCTGATCGATATTTTCCCGACGCTGCTGCAGGGTGCCGAATTGATCGTGCCTGCTGAAGACCAGCGCCGCGATCCGCTGCAACTGGTGGAGCTGATCCGTCTTCGGCAACTGAGCCACGCCTTTTTGCCACCAGCGCTGCTGAGCATTCTGCCGCTGGAGTCATTGCACAACCTCGAACACGTGATGACGGGTGGTGATGTCTGCGAGCCGTGGGTGATCCAGCAACTGACTCGCCAAGGCAATCTCCACAACCTCTATGGCCCCACCGAAGCCACCGTGCTGATTACTGCGCGGCAGTTGCAAAGAGATGACAACAACCGGACCCTCGGCGATCCGATCGCCAACAGTCAGGTGCTGATCCTCGATGATGATTTGCAACCGGTGACAGAGCATGCCGTCGGTGAGTTGTACATCGCAGGGCCCGGTGTGTGCCTGGGTTATCTGAACAACCCGCAGCAGACCGCCGAACGCTATCTGACCCTGACGTTGCCTGATGGCCAGCACTTGCGTGTCTATCGCACCGGGGACATGGCGAAGTGGACGAACGAAGGGATCGAGCTGTGCGGACGGCGCGACAATCAGGTAAAGATTCGCGGTTTCCGAGTCGAGCCAGAAGAGATCGAACGCTGCCTGCGCGACAGCCAGTTGTACCGCCAAGTGGCGGTGGTGATCGACAGCCATCGTCGAATCCTGGCCTTCCTTGCACAGCCTCAAGAACACCATGGCGGTATGGCGCGCAATGCGCTGAAGGCTCACGCCATGCAGTATCTGCCGGAGTACATGCAGCCGGTGGCGTGGACCGAACTGGCGGGCATGCCGTACGCCAGCAACGGTAAGGTCGATCGCAAAGCGCTGCTGGCGCTGCCGGTCAGTGTCAGCGAAAACACCCCGCGACGCCTGCCGGTCAATGCCGATGAAGCGCTGCTGCTGGAGATCTGGGCCGATCTGCTGGAGTTGCCGGCCGGCGATATTTCCACCGATGAAAGCTTCTTCAATCTGGGAGGTCACTCCATCCTGTTGTCGCGCATGCTCCTGCGTTTGCGCGAAGAATTCGGTCGCAGCATATCGATCAACCGCTTCATCGAACTGCCTACCATCACCAAGCTTGCGACACTGGTGCGGGGTTCAGGCCGTGAAGAAGTATTGAGCGACCGAGCCTTGGCCGATGCCTCTCGCGAACTGCATGTGCAGCCATTGCCCATCAGCCGTCTGGGCGATGTACACAAAGTCATCGTCACCGGCGCCAACAGTTTCGTCGGGGTGCACATCGTCGAAGCGCTGTTGGGGTGGGGCGCCAGTGAAGTCGCTTGTCTGGTCCGCGACGGCAACGGGCAAACGGCGGCTGAGCGGTTTGCTCAGGCGTTGCGTGAGAACCGCCTGGAGCATCTGGACCTGAGTCGGGTGCGGGTGTACGCGGCAGATATCACCCAGCCAGGCCTGGGCCTGGCCGACGAGGTTTACCTGCGCCTGGATCGAGAGTTCGGCGCCTTGGTGCACAACGCCGCCAACGTCAATCACGTACTCGATTACCAATCGCTGGCGCGGGACAACGTCGAGCCGATTTTCGAATGCCTGCGGCTTTGCGAAGGACACAGCAAAAAGATCTTCAACTTCGTCTCGACGCTCTCGGCTTCCAGCGCGGTTTCCGCAGATGGCAAGGTACTGGAGCTGCCCGCCGCGCAGACTCCACCCATCTACATCAAGAACGGCTACAACCTGTCCAAATGGGTCGGCGAGCGGATCCTGCAACGGGCGCGGGAGCGCGGTGTGCAAGTCAATATCTATCGCCCCGGCAACATCAGCTTCAACAGCCTTACAGGCGTCTGCCAGCCACACAAGAACCGTTTGATGTTGATGCTCAAAGGCTCGATCCAACTGGGCCAGGTGCCGGAGTTCGCGCTGAATTTCGATCTGATGCCGGTGGACTTCCTCGCCCGCTTCATCGCCTTCCATGCCAGCCGCTATCAGTCGGAAAAAGCGGTGTTCAACCTGCACAACCCCGAGCCCCTGAGCTGGGACCGATACGTGGCGTCGTTTCGTGAAGCCGGGCAGGAATTTTCATTGGTCAGCGTTGCAGACTGGCAGCAGCAACTGGCTCGGGTCGACAGCGATAACGCGCTGTTCGGCGTGCTCGGCTTCTACCTCAACGGCTTTGAAGAAGACATCGGCGACATCTCGATGATCGGTCACGACAACGCCCAGGCCGGTGTGTGGCAGATGGGCGCGTGTTATCCGGAAAAGACCACGGCGCTGCTGCGCCGTGGCTGCGACTACCTCAAGGAAATCAATTTCATCTGAGTCATCCCAACCCGCACGGAGCAAAACCATGAGCACTCTGCAACCCGATACCCTGATCCAAAATCCACAAGGCTGCCACGTTGTATCCTCGGTGGAAATCCCTGCCGAGGCCGCACGGGTCTGGGCCGTTGTCGGCAACTTTGCCGGCTTCGACCGATTCATACCTGCGCTGTCGCACATTGAAATGACGGGTGAGGGAGTGGCTTCCCTGCGCAAAAAGCACTTCAGGGACGGCAACCTTGTCGTCGAGCAACTCAACTCCCACGACGATCACACGATGAGCATGACCTGGACCACGATCTACAACACCCTGGGTGTGGCCAATCTGTGGGCGGCGATGCAGGTGACTCCCATTGATTCAGGCAAATCCGTTGCGACCTGGACGATCATCGCCGAACCGGCGCAGGGAGGTGCTGACGCGATGCCAGGGTTCCAGGCGTTCGTCCAGGGCTTTGCCGATGATGCGATGAACAATGTGTTGAAGTTATTTGTATAAGGCTTTTGTTTTGCGGTGACCGCCAACGGCTTTTGGCTGCCCTGAAACGACAAAACCCCTGTCTGCGTTAGCAGACAGGGGTTTTGAATTTGAATCTTGACGATGACCTACTCTCACATGGGGAAACCCCACACTACCATCGGCGAT
>NZ_RCOB01000073.1:0-62146 GCF_004307665.1 Pseudomonas sp. Sample_16 | reverse complement strand
GTTGGTTGGCAGGCCGCCATCGCCAGCAGGGCTAGCTCCTACAGTTGGATTGGGGTGGCTGAGAGAGATTGGTCGGCTGTCAGGCCGCCATCGCCAGCAGGGCTAGCTCCTACAGTTTGGAATGCGTACAAACCAGACAAACAGGCCGGCCGGTAGGCCGCCTCGGCCCTCTTGATTCACCCGCCCCATCGGCAGGCTGAGTGGAGGCGTTTATCCGGGGGTGGGCGCGCAGCGCCGTGCGGCGCAGCCGCACACATCGAGAGGAGGTCGTCGCGAAGCAGACCGGAGGCGATGCCCCCGGATGAACGCCGGAGCGAAGGAATCCCGAGCTTTAGCGAGGGACCGTACGTAAGGGGCGAGACCTTTGCTTCCTTTGGGCTGGGCCGGCACTCCGGCGTTTGCCAAAGGGAGTCGCCGTAAGGGCGAAACCATAAGCGGCCGTTACCGCAGCAACGGATATGCACTGGATCAAAATCCCGGTCGGCTGTCAGGCCGCCATCGCCAGCAGGGCTGGCTCCCACAATTGGATTTGTGGTGCATCTGGGAGAGATTGATTGGTTGGCGGGGCGCCATCGCTGGCAAGCCAGCTCCCACAGTTTGTTCAGTGAAAGACCAGCAAAACTCAATGCGCCGTAACCCTCTGCCGCATCCCCGAATTACTCGGCGACAACGCCAACGCCAACTGCGTGCGATTATGCATATGCGTCAACCGCAACACCTGCGACACATACAACTTCACCGTGTTCTCGGTAATCCCCAACTCACAGGCAATCTGATAATTGGTCTGCCCCTTGCCCACCAACCGCGCCACATCCAGCTGCCGAGGCGACAGCTGATTGAAAATCGCCGGGATCTCCTCCCGGTCAGCCTCACTGACCGCGCCGTCTTCTGAATCCGCAGTGCCTGAGACAAACGGAGCACGGCGAACCCGATCCAGGTCCTGATACAGGTCATCGATCGATTCCGACAAATACTGCAACTTCTGGTTCAGATGCCCCAGTTGCAACGTCTTGTGCCGCTCCTGCAAGGCCACTTCCTGGCGCTGCAAGCCTTCGAGCAACTCACCCAGGTCAATCGGCTTCTGATAGTAATCGGCAATGCCGGCTCGCAGTGCCTTGATCACGTCCTGCTTGTCGGCACGCCCGGTGAGCATGATCGCTTCGAATGCACGGTGCTTGCCGGACAGGCGTTGCAGCTCCTGAACCAGTTGAATCCCGTCCAGCCCAGGCATGTGCAAATCACACAGCACCAGACCGATGTCGGTGTCTTCATTGAAACGTTCGATGGCTTGATGAGCGGACTCACAAGGTACACAACGGTAGCCGCTGCTCTCGAGAAATTCGCAGAGTTCTTCAACGATCAATGGCTGGTCGTCGACCACAAGGACTTTTACTGCTGAGATACGCTTGTTCACGTGCAACTCCCTGCAAGGTCAAAAGGCTGACCGTTCCTGTACATGCAGCCGCTGGCTGTACAGCTACTTGTTGTATGAAAGTAGTCGTACTTTTCGACTCTGTACAAAACCGAATGACTAGCGGAGCCAGGCAAACGTCAACAGCAACCCCACCAACAGGAAGGGCGCAAAGGGCTGTTTTTTTGACATTCCAGGCTCCAAGTACAGCAAACGATCTCTAAGCCCTTGACCGAAATGAAGCCAGACTCTTGGCGCCAGCAGCAGCCATACGACACTGGCCAATCCTGCACCGATAAACACGCCTAAAACATGCCGACCGTCGGTCGCCAGCCCAAGGGCGATCATGAGTTTTACATCACCACCGCCGAGTTTTCGCATGGCGTAACCGGGTAAGGTGAAAGCCAGCGCGAGCAATGCCGCCCAGCCACCCTGCTCTGCCGGCGCGCCCAGCCAGGTGCTGCCGCTCCACAGCAGATACGCCAATGCAAAAGCCCCTGCGCCCAGGGTCAAACTGTTGGCGATGTGCCGTTGCCGTGCATCCTGCGCCGCGCACAGTGCCAGCCAGATCAGTAGGACAATACTCTGCATCCGGTAAAAAACGTCCGTTTTGGCTGAATGATTCTATGCTGACATTACCTCGTGATGGTCAGGGTAGACGCACTCATGAAAACCAGCCTCCCCCACAAACAAAAAGGCGCCGCGGCGATTGAATTCGCCCTGGTGTTCGTCATCTTTTTCGCGGTGTTCTACGCAATCGTCACTTACAGCCTGCCGCTGTTGCTGATGCAGTCGTTCAACCAGTCGACTGCCGAAGCCGTGCGCCGAAGTGTGGCGCTGGACCCGAACACACCCGGTTATGAAGCCGCACTCAAGACCGTGGTCAAAGACGAACTGAGCCGCCAATTGGCGTGGATTCCTGTTGCACTGAATTTCAATGTCGATACGGATGCGACCACGACCTACACCGCCGGCGTGCTGAAGGTCAGTATCAACTACCCGACCACCAAATTGAGTGCCGTCATCCCGTTTCTGACCTTGCCGGGGATCGGCCAGGTGCCGAACTTGCCAGCCACACTCACCGCCAGTTCGAGCCTGCAATTTTGAGTGCCGGCGACAAGCTCTTCGGGCGTCTGCTCAATCGCCATCCACCCGTGCCGCAACCTCTCCCGGAGCCAGTAGGCATGGGCGTCGGCTTGCAGATGCATCTGGATGCCGAAGGTCGTGTGCTGCATTTGACCGGCCCGTTGCGGCATTCGCTGGCCCAACAGACGCCCACCGCGCGAGCGCCGCACCTGCTCGATTTTCTCTTGCCCCATTGCAGTCTGGTGGTCGAGGGCGCACCCGCAGACTGGCAAGGCCAGAACCTGGACCTGGACTTTTACAGCCTCAGCGGCCACCCCCTGCATTTGCGCGGCTGGATTCAACCCTTGGCCGACGCCTGGTTGCTGCAACTGCTGGACATCGGTGACTTGCTCCTCGACCGTCGACAATCACGTCTGCGCGAGCAATGCCAGTTGCTCGCGGTGCAGATCGGTGAGCAATTGCGCCTGTGCAGTCTGTCGCGTTTACCCGATGTACTGACCGATCAACTGCAAAGCCTGGCCCAGCGTTTTCACATCCCGTGCATCGCCCTGGCGTTGCTCGATGAAGAAGAACAGGGCTGGCAGATTCATCAGCACTATGCGGGGCTCGACGGGCCACAATTGTGGCAAAACGCTCAGCGCCTGGGCACCGGCCTCGACAGTTTGAACGGCTCCGCACCGCAGGCGCTTAGCCCCATTGAACACCCGCGCCTGCAAGCGATCTTCGCCAATGCCGAGGGTTTCGCCGTGCCTTATCACGATGCCCGGGGCGTGGTCGCCTGGCTGCTGTGCGGTTGCTATTCGGTACAGCAGCGGGCGCCGGACGTCAGTGACCGAGACTGGCTTCAGTTCGCCGCCGCCCTCGCCGGTCCGTTGCTGGAACGCCTGCGCGAGCACCACCACCATCTGCAACTGGAGCGTCTGGAGTCGCTGCAAGCGCTGCTCGGCACGGGTTGGTGGGAGATGTTCAGCGACAGCGCCCAAGTGCAATTGGCCCCTTCGCTCGCCGACGCTCTGAACCTTGCAGATGCCCGCTTGCCGTCAAACGAATGGCTTGATCTGGTGCATCCCGCCGACCGCGAAGAATTGCGCAGTCGCTTGCAAGCCTTACAGGACGAAGGCGTCCCCTTGCTGATGTGCGTGCGTTTGCATCGCCCGGGTTCGACGGCCACGCCGATCTGGTATCGCCTGCAAGGCCAGGCTGTGGGTATGGGCAAAAACCGCCGTGTGGTGGGGTTCATGCTCGACATCAGCGATATCAAGAACCAGGAGCAACAGGCCGCGACCGCCCATGCCCGGCTGGACAATCTGATCGCCAGTTCCCCTGCCGTTATTTACGTGCAGCAGTATGTCGAAGGCGCGCTGCAACCGACGTTTTACAGTGACAGCCTGCTGCCGCTGCTCGGCTGGGGACTCGACGACTGTGGTGGTGCCGCGCTGGTGGACAAGGTTCATCCCGACGACCGAGACCGCTACTTCGAACGTAGCCGTTCGCTGCTGCGCGAAGGGTCGATCAGCGTGCGCTATCGGTTGCGTGATTATCGCGGTGATTACCACTGGATCCTCGACGAAGCCAAATTGCTGCGCGATGACTTGGGCCTGCCGGTGGAAGCCGTGGGCCTGTGGCTGGACGTCACTGAGGTCACCCTGGCCGCCGAGCAGGTCAAACAGAGCGAAGAGCGCTACCGGATTCTGGTGGAAGACTCACCGGCAATGATCTGCCGCTACCGGCCGGACCTGACCTTGACCTTCGGCAACCGGCCGCTGGCGACTTATCTGGAATGCGCGCCTGAGCAATTACCGGGGGTCGATCTGGGCAGTTGGATGTCAACTGAACAGCGGGAAGCGTTCCTCCAGCGCTTGGGCCAGTTGAGCCCGGAGTTCCCGGTGAGCACCGCGGAAATCAATCTGCAACTGCCCGGCCGCGAGCACGCCTGGTGGGTCTGGTCGGATCGCGGGGTGTTCGACGCGCAGGGCCGATTGCTCGAAGTTCAGGCCGTTGGCCGCGACAACACCGAAGTGCGCCGCTCCCAGCAACAGCTCACGCAAAGCGCGAAAATGGCCACGCTGGGTGAAATGGCCACCGGCCTGGCCCATGAAATCAACCAGCCGTTGAACGTGATGCGCATGGCCATCGTCAATGTGCTTAAACGCCTGAGCAACGGCGATGTGCAGGTCGACTACCTGACCGACAAGCTCAACCGCATCGACACGCAGGTGCAACGCGCCGCGCGGGTGGTCGATCACATGCGCGTGTTCGGCCGCCGCTCGGAGATCGAACAACACCCGTTCAACCCGGCCCAGGCCATCGAAGGCACGCTGTCATTGCTGGCCGAAGGCATGCGCGGCAAGGGCGTTGATTTGCGAATCAGTGAAAGCGCTTTTGAAGTACAGGTACGCGGGTATGTCGATCAGCTTGAACAAGTGCTGATCAACCTGATGGTCAACGCGCGGGATGCGTTGCTCGGCAAACGCGAAAGCAACCCAGATTTCAAACCCTGGATTGCGGTGTACGCCGAGCGAGACGAGCAATCGGTGCGGCTGTGGGTCGAGGACAATGGTGGCGGTATCGACCCGCGATTGCTCGAGCGAATCTTCGAACCGTTCTTCACCACCAAACCGGTGGGCGTGGGCACGGGCCTGGGGTTGTCGGTGAGTTACGGCATTGTCGAGAACATGGGCGGCAAACTCAGCGTCAGGAATTCGACCGAGGGCGCACGGTTCTGTATCGAGCTGCCGATTGTGCCACCTACCCTGTAGGAGCGAGGCTTGCCCGCGAAGGGGGCGCCTCGGATCAAATCACCAGATAGGCTTTGCCTTTTTCGCCGCAAGTCAGATTGAAACCGACGTCGACCTTGTTGACGTCGATGCCCAGGTTCAGCAGCAGGCTGTCGACAATCGGGTCGACCAGCGGCGCGAGCAGGCCGCTGATGGCGGTGATCAACAAGCTCACCACGTCAGACAGCGTCGACAGCAACGTACTCAACAAGCCTCCCAGCAGACTGCCAATGGCGGGTGCATGTTGAATCAGCGTGACCCCGCCGAGCGTCCCTTTCAGGCTGCCCACCACTCCGGACACCGAGACCGGATGCGTCGGGTCTGGTGAGACGTTGATTTCATGGGGATTAACAAAGGTGTAATTGGGTTCGGTTTTGCCGGCAATCGGGCTGTCGATCATGAACTCGCTGCCACCGCCGCCGAAAGGAGTGCGCGGACCGCAGGTCAAACTCAGAATGTTGCCACTGCAGGTTTTCGAGCCGATATCGACAAGAGGCAACGGCGACAAACTTGAAGCCGGTGAGGACGAGAGCCAGATCGCATCATCAATCAGGCCAACTTTAACTTTCACGGCTGAAATATTGGTGGTTGCGGTGAGACTCTTGCTGTTGGGACTGGCGCAGGAATAGTCGGTCACATAACTGCTGCCTGTACCGGCCTCAATACCGACGTCGATCTTCCGCAAGCTGGTTAGAACTCTGAAGTCAGTTTGTGTACAGCTTCCAGATAGGCAACTAACCCTCAGCACCGCATTGAGCGTATCCATTAGTACATCTAGCGCCGCATTGACCACCTGAATAACCGCATCAATCAGCGACAGATCAACCGACACCAATACACGAACCTGCGCCGTGCTCACATAGATCCTGTTCACTCCCAGCGGCGCGACTTTCGCCAGCGCCGGGTCGCCAACAGCAGAGAACTGCGGCGGCTGAATCACTTTGATGCGGGTCGACACCCCAGCCAACCCCAAGACATTCACGGGCAACGTCGCGATCACCGCACTGTTCTTGTTGGCCAGTTGGACAAAACCCTGAATCAATTGAAACAGCTGCACCGTAGCGTCGAGCCCCGCTTCTTGCGTGCCGGTTTGCAATTGCAGCAAATCCCCCAGCTTGATCGGCGAGGCGCCGGTGGCCGCCACTTGCAAATTGGCCAGCGCGGTCTTGACCTGCGCCGTAGCGCCGTTGAGGTTCACCACGTTGGCGGCGGCTTTGATGAATTGGGTCACGGAACCCTGGGTATTCAGTAGCGCGGTGTAGTTCCCGGCGGACACGCCCAGTTCGATGGCGAGCTGGTCCATGAATTTCAGCAGGTTGATATCCGTCTTGACCAACCCGTCCCAACCGCCGACGGTCAGGTTGACATTGCCGCCCAACAACGTCGAGAACAGGGGGTTCAACAGGTTTGCTCTTGCGCTGTCGACGCTCAACAACGTGCTGCGAATACTCAATTGGGCCAGGGTGATCTTGGGTTCGGCGGCGACGGCGGTGGCGCTGAGCCGGGTCGTGAGGCTGACCGGCCCACCGGAGAGCAACGCACCAATGCCGGCTGCGATGCTGGTGTTGACAGGTCGGCTGACGATGACTTGAACGGCTGCGGTTTTAGTGGCGTCGACTACGAACGCACGGAGGTTATCCGCGCCGGTCTGCAAGGTGCCGCAACTGGCAGTCAGCGTGTTGTCCGCGGTCACGGTAAAGCCGTTGCGTGTTGCGCTTTGGCTGGCGTAGATGGTTGCGCTCTGCCCGGACTTGCAATTGCCATCGCGGCTCACGGCTTCCAGCGCTGCGGTATCCGCCACCCGTTGCAACTTGCGTTGTTCCATGTAGAGCCTGCCAGTGTCGATCACCAGCAACGTGAACCCCAGCGCTATCGCCAGGGTGGCGGCGGCCATCAAACCGATTGCCCCACGTTGCCGGGCCGGGCCGCGAAACTGCATGCGGGGAGACATGGCGCACTCCTTTGCCGGCGCGTTGCCGAGCGCTACCTCCATTGGTCAAGGCAGTGTAGACAAGGGTTGACGAGGCTGCTGGCAACTCGCCAGCCAAGACAACAAAAAACCCTGTAGGCGTGAGCCTGCTCGCGATGGCGTTGGATCAGTCAGCCTCTGTGTCGACTGACAATCCGCTATCGCGAGCAGGCTCGCGCCTACAGGGTTTGTGGGGTGTTTACCGGGGTGGATAGTTGGACAGTATCCGGGTGACGGTTTCGTGGATCGCATTGCTGCGATCGGCTGGATTGGGCGTGCGGCTGAGTATCTGTTCGTCGCTGCCGCGCCACACCAGTTTGCCGTCCCTGCCGTCGAACAGGTCGATCTGAATCGTGGCGACCTTGTATGAGACGAGCCGGGTCTCGTTGTACATCGGCGCGCCCCAGTAGCCGCTCCACGGGTTGCCATAACCGCCGCCGTAGTTGGTGGTTATCTGTTGCTGGCGTTCTTCGACAATCAGATAGGTCTGTACATTCAAGTCAGCCTTGGCACCCGTGGCAGCAGGGCGCAACCCGCGCTGATCAAGCTGATCGGTCACTGACTGGCGGATGCGTTGCTCGGTCAGGTCACTCTTGATCCGTGGATCATCGGGGCGATATTGCAAGACGGGCTCTTTCCAGCTCCAGCTGTGATAGGCGGCAAAGTCGCGGCTGGCGTCGAAGTCATGATTGACCTGGTTGGCTGCGCAGGCACTGAGCAGTGCGGCCACTGCCAGTAAAACGAAACGGCGGAACATGATGATTCTCCGGTTGAAGACATGAACCTGCGAATGGCTTGTTATCTAACTGGGAGGATACGCCGACAGCGCCTTTTCTACAGCCTTGCGTATGGCATCCACCTGCTCACTCTGAGTGCCGCGATTGCTGGTTTCAGCGCTGGAACTCCACACGGCTTGACCGCTTTGTGCATCGTATAAATCCACTTGCACCACCACGACCTGTTCCTGATAGGTGCGGACGATCGGGACTGCGGTGTAGGCGCCGTAGCCATTGCCGTAACGGTTGTAACCGCCATAACCGCCGTAGTAGCCACCGCCGTAGTAATCGTCACGAACCTGGCGCAAACGGGTTTCCATCCGCAAGTCGGCGCTGACGAACAGGTCCGCCGGACGGTTGTCATGCAACGGGCGCAAGCCGCGTTGATCAAGCGCGCTGCTGACCGCTTCGGCAACTTGGGCCGAATCGGCCCATGCAGTGCCCGGCGGCATTTGTCCGTTGAGCCAGGCCCAACTGCGATAGCGCCCATAGTCACGCGGTGGTGCCGGGTAGGCGCTGCGATCAAAGGTATTGGCCGCCTGCGCTGGCGCCGGGGGAAGGGGCTTGGAGGACGCCACATACGGATTGCTGCCCTGACATGCAGCCAAACCCAGACATAACAGCAGCAACCCTGAACGAGTTTTCATTTTGCGCTCCGATCAGACCGGCCGGCAGATCCAGTGCAGGTAACGCCCAAGCCCGGCAAAGCTTGGGTGGCGACGGTGGGCAAGCTCCATTTCCAGCAAGTCCACCAATTCGGCGCGGGCCTGGAACTCCACCGGCATGTAATCGTGGAAAACCCGCACTCCACTCTGGGTTTCGACCTGCCACAGACCTTCAAGTTGCGCCGCCAATTCCCGTGGATCAAGGGGTTGTTGCGGGGTCAGGCTCTGCTTCTCGCCGGCCATGTCGTTCTTGCGCATCTTGCGGAAATGGCCCTTGAGCAGGTTGCGATAGATCAGCGCATCGCGATTGTAGAACGCCAGGGAAAGCCAGCCATCGGCCTTGGTCAATTGATGCAACACCGGCAGGATCGCGTGGGGCTCGGCCAGCCATTCCAGCACCGCGTGGCACAGCACCAGATCGTAAGGTTCGGTCAATTGACCCAGCAGATCCTGCCACGGCGCCTGAATGAACGTTGCGGTTTGCCCGGCTTCGGCGAAACGCTGGCGGGCGCCTTCGAGCATCGGTTCGGCGGGCTCGGCCAGCGTCACTTGATGCCCGCGTTCGGCCAGCCACAACGACATGTGGCCCAGACCGGCGCCGATATCCAGCACCCGCAATGGCCGGTCCGGCAGGGTTTCGGCCAGATCGGCCTGCAGCACCGCCAAACGGATTGCGCCTTTGGCACCGCCGTAGATTTTTTCCGCGAAACGGGTCGCCAGTTGATCGAAATGACGGTCGCTCATCAGCTGAACCTCCGCTCGCTGTCGGCCAGTTTGCTGCGCACCACGTCATTCATGTCCAGCCCCAACTCCCCGCACAGCAATAGCAGATAGAGCACGATGTCGCCGATTTCCTGGCCGGCATGGGCCAGTTTGTCAGCGGGCAACTGCCGCGACTGGTCTTCGGTCAGCCACTGGAAAATTTCCACCAGCTCGGCCATTTCGACACTCGCGGCCATGGCCAGGTTTTTCGGGCTGTGAAATGGCTGCCAGTCATTGCGGTCACGGATGGCGTGCAGGCGTTCGGTCAATTCAACAAGGTTCATCGGGCTCTCCTGAAGGCGTATAGCTTCGGGGGGATCACAGGTGAAGGCAAGTGACAAAGATCGGCAAGCAGGCTCGCTTCCACAGGTCATGCACAACACTCTATGCTTGTGGGGAACTCGCCACCGCGATCAATGGCCCAACGCTCGAACTCATCAGGACGCTCATTCCATGCAGGTAGAAGGTTTTTTCGAATGGCTCGGTCAAGCCATTGGTTCTGTCATCCGTTTCATCGTTGATGCGCTCAGCGGCCTGTTCCAACTGGTGAGCCGCGCCAGCAGCAATTTTGTCGACGGCTTGTCCCGCGCGCTGGGCATGGACACCTCGATCATCAGCATCGTTGTCTTGATCCTCGGGCTGGTGCTGCTGTGGTCGGCGATCCGCGCGTTCATGAATGCGTCGATCATCATGGGGATCATCTGGTTGATGCTGGGGTTGTGGTTGCTTAGCTGGATCATGCACTGACGCCCTCCCACATTGAATCGCGGCACATGCACATGTGTCGCTACAATGCCCGCTCCTCCAAGGAGCCTGCATGTCCAAGCTGATTGCCGACTGGCGCGACCGTCCTACCCATCGCCGGGTCTGGGCGCTGGCAGCGCCGATGATTCTCTCGAATATTTCCGTACCGCTGGTGGCACTGGTCGACAGCACCGTCATCGGTCACCTGCCCCACGCCCATCAGCTCGGTGCCGTTGCGGTCGGGGCCAGCCTGTACACCTTCCTGGCCTGGGCCATGGGTTTTCTGCGCATGGGTTCCACCGGGTTTGCCGCGCAGGCTGCCGGACGTGGGGACGGTGCGGCATTGCGGCAGATTTTGTTGCAGGGGCTGTTGCTCGCAATGGGGCTGGCGATTGTCCTGGGTGTCGCGGGCGTACCACTGAGCGGGGCCGCACTGCACTTCATGCAGCCGTCGGCAGAGCTGGATCAGATGACCCGCGAGTTTTTCCATACGCGGTTGTTCGGCCTGCCCGCAGCGTTGGCCAGTTATGCGCTGGTCGGCTGGTTCCTCGGTACGCAAAACGCCCGGGCGCCACTGGTGATTCTCCTGAGCACCAACCTGGTGAATATCGCCCTGAACCTGTGGTTTGTCCTTGGCCTGGAATGGGGCGTGGTCGGTGCGGCCCGGGCCTCGGTGATTGCCGAATGGACCGGCGCGCTGATCGGCCTGTTGATGACCCGCCAGGCCTTGCGCGCCTACCCCGGTCACATTGTCTGGGCGGCCCTGGGCTTGTGGCAGAGCTGGCGCCCGTTGCTGGCGGTGAACCGCGACATTTTTATCCGTAGCCTGGCCCTGCAATCGGTTTTTTTCCTGATCACCGTACAAGGTGCGCGGTTGGGCGACGCCACTGTCGCGGCCAACGCCCTGTTGCTCAACGGTTTGCTGCTGACCGCCCACGCGCTCGATGGCCTGGCTCACGCGGTGGAAGCCCTGTGTGGGCATGCCATCGGTGCCCGCGACCGCGATGCCCTGCGTCGGTCTCTGGTGGTGGCTTGCGGCTGGTCGTTGCTGGCGAGCCTGGGTTTCGCCGTGCTGTTCCTGTTGGCCGGGCACCTGTTCATCGCAATGCAGACCGACATTGCCAGCGTGCGCGATACCGCATTCATGTATCTGCCCTACCTCGCTGCGCTGCCATTGATCGCCGTCTGGAGCTACCTGCTCGACGGCCTGTTCATCGGCGCCACCCGTGCCCGTGAAATGCGTAACGGCATGCTGCTGACCGTGGCTTTGCTGGTGCCATTCGCTTGGGCGCTGCAAGGGTTTGGCAACCATGGCCTGTGGATAACTTTTCTGCTGTTCATGTTGCTCCGCAGCCTGACTCTCGGGGCCATTGCCTGGCGCCTGCGCCGCCACGACGGCTGGTTCGCCCGCGCTCATTGAGAGGGGTTTGTGCTCGGCAACCAGGCGATTTTGACTTCGAATGTCATGCTCGAGGCTCGTCGCCCTGCCAGCGGCTACGCAGGTCATCGAGGCGCTCCTGCTGGGTGTTTCCCACCAGCGGCAGTTGGGGCACGGCCCCGTGGTATTGCAAGCGCAACCACAACCAGCCATCGAGTACCGGCCGCTCGCTGAAGCCCAGCGCCAGCCCCTCCTGCAGATGCGACCACAAGCGAAAATATTCGCAGCCGGTGGCCTGGCTCCAGCGCCAGGCATGCTGCTCCAGCAGACAGGTTTGCAGGTTTTCCCGTTGCCGGGGGCTGAGGTCTTCCTCTGGCGCCAAAGGACGCACGGCAAGCCCCGGGTTGAGCAACTGCTGCCAACCCTGGCTGCCAATCGCCCGGTCAGCCCAAGTCCCGCCGAACCAGCGCAATTGACTGATCGGCCCCAACCAGCGAGTCAACTCCCCGGCATCGCAGGCATCGAAGAAGTAACTGGCGGTCTGCGGGTTGTAGTAGCTGAGCAGTGCCCGATGATGCAGGCCGAACGAGACCGTCAGCATGCGCCGCAAGTGCGCGAGCAATGGCGTGGCGCAAGCCTCACTGGTCAGCAACAAACCTTGCCATTGGTGTGCGTCGTGTCGGCAAGTGTCCGCCAGTGCCGGGCAAGTCCGCAGGTCGACCAACACCGGACCGTGATCTTTCAGTGCATGCCATTCAGTCCCTTCGAACAATGAAAACTGCGACGCCTCGGCAAGAGTGCGTTGCAACGTCATACTCGCCTGCGGTGCGCCCGATCTGTCCAAGAGCAACCATTGTGCGATCGGATCGGGCATGTGCACGTCGATCATGCGATGCCGCTCCAGCCAGGTTGTGTCAACGTCCGACAGGTACAGATCGTCTGCGCACAATGATTGAAACTACCGCCGCCTGGCAGCAGACAGAGCAACAGCAAGGGCTCGCCTGAACGCAACCAGTCCTGCACGCCTTCCGGCAGGGCGTCGTCGACGATGGATGCCTGCGCCTGCTGCCCGGTGTCGTCACGGGCAGGCAGGTGAATGACGCCGGTAATCATCGGCTGATCCGGATCGCCTTCGACAAAACTCACCACCACCTCCGCGCCCTCGCTCAGCGACCCGACGCCGACGGCTTGCAGTTCCGGCGCCAGCGGTAACCAACAGTGGCTCGGCGCTGCCCCCTCGCCTTGATAGACCCAGTCAAACTGCACCGCCACCGGTCGGGAAGGGTCGGGACGGGACTCATCGACATCCACCACCCATGCACGTTGCAGGCTGTGCATCAGGGGTTTATCCACACAACGGGGTGGCTCGAACGATGCCTGCCAATGCACCGCCCGCACATGATTGCTGTAAGGCACCCGCGGATCCTGACTGCCCTGATGCTCGACGTGAGTGAGCAACCACAGATGATTCCACTGGCGGACCGGATGACCGGACAACGGCATCAGCTGACCACTGCGCAGCGTCGGCAGGTCCGAGTGACCTTGCGCAGTCTGCGCGGTGCTGTCCACGCAACGCTGCACCTCGAAACGGCGCACAGCCGGTGGGTGGCCTTCGGGGCGGAAATCCACCGCCTGGCCCTTGCAGAAATGCCCTTGCCCATCGGCAAACACCACGCAATGCCCGTGCGCCCGGTGCTCAAAGTGATAATGAAGCCGTTGCTGGGCGCACAATCGTTGAACGAATTGCAGGTCCGATTCGCGGTATTGCGTGCAGTAGTCGCGAAGCGGGTAATCGCCCTGCAGTTCGAAACGCCGCTGCTGTCCGACAATGCCGTGCTCCCTGAGCACTTGATCGAGAATCTGCGGCACTGTCCTCGCGCTGAAAATACGCCGGCTGAAGCGCTGCGCCAGACACGCCAGCCTCGGGCCGAGACGCACGTGACAGAGTCTGAGCGTTGACCCATGGTCGCGTTGGACGAGTTCCTGCAATTGACCATGGACACGGTTGCCCTGCGGCCCGAAGTGCAGGGAAGCCGAACGGTACAGCAGGCTGGCGAGGTCGAGCGCGGGGTCTTCGATCAGCAATTGCACGTCGAACACGAACGGCTCGCTGATGGCTTCTCTACCGGTAAAGGCCAGGACCTCGAAAGCGTCGGACAGACCTGCTACGTCCAGACGGAAGTCAGGTTCGTTGACTGGATCGAACATCGGCGATTCTCTACAGGAGGGGCGGCCGGGGATTCTCGCCGAGAGCCATGGCCGAGTAGAGAGGTGAAGTACAACTTAGGAAATGACCTACGCGAAAAGAAGACCAAATGACTTGGATAGCCGAGGACGTAGGCCGCTTCGCTTGAAAAAAGAGAAACGCCGCACCAGGTCATCTGAAATTTCCGTAGCGAACGGGAAATTTTCAGACAACCTGATGAGCGTGATGCTTACCTCAGGAAGACAGGTAAGAAGAACGTGTCAGGCCCAGGCGCAACGCATCGAGGAACTGGGTACGCTCGCTGGCACTGATGCGGGCACTGGCGCACTTGTCGCGGTAGTGAGTCATCAGTTCTTCCGGCGACAAGTGCACGTAGCGCAGCATGTCTTCGATGGTGTCGTGGGTTTCGATACCGGCGTGGTACACGCTGCCATCGGCGTTCTGGTAGATGTTCACCGAATCGGTGTCACCGAACAGGTTGTGCATGTCGCCGAGAATTTCCTGATAGGCGCCGACCAGGAACACACCCAGCAGGTAGTCCTCGCCTTCGTTCAGGGAGTGCACCGGCAGACTGGTTTCGATGCTCTGCTCGTCGACGTACTGGTTGATCTTGCCGTCCGAGTCGCAGGTCAGGTCCTGCAACACTGCGCGACGCAGCGGCTCTTCGTCGAGGCGATGCAGCGGAATGATCGGCAGGACCTGGTCGATGGCCCAGGTGTCCGGCAGGCTCTGGAACACCGAGAAGTTGCAGATGTACTTGTCGGCCAGCTTGTCGTTGAGCTCATCGAGCACCTGACGGTGGGAACGCTGACGCGCCTTCAACGAGTTGTGCAGGCGACGGCAAACGGCAAAGTAGCATTGCTCGGCCAGGGCTTTTTCCGCCAGGGTCAACTTGCCATCGGCGTACTGCGCAGCGACATCGCTCATGTAGTGTGTGGCGCGCCAGTAGGTTTCGGTGACCATCTCGATATCGGTCGGCCCCAGCAAGTCCACCAGCCACTGCACGGTTTCCGGCAGCGCTTCCTTGTTCTCGATCTGCGGCACGTCGTCGTTGTGTTTCTCGACGTCGGTCACCTGGATCACCAGCATGGCGTGGTGCGCGGTCAGGGAACGGCCGCTCTCGGAGAAGATGTTCGGGTGCGGCAGGTTTTGCGCGTCGCAGAACTCCTTGAGCATCCCGACCACGACACCGGCGTAATCGTCCATGTCGTAGTTGATCGAACTGGCGTTACGCGAGTGCGTACCGTCGTAGTCCACGCCCAGGCCACCGCCGACGTCGATGTGATCGACCGGCAGACCAAGGTTGCGCAGTTCGCCGTAGTAGCGGATTGCTTCCTTGAAACCGTGCTGGTAGTCCGCCAGGTTGGCGATTTGCGAACCCATGTGGAAGTGCAGCAGGCGAATGCCCTGGTCCAGGCCAGCCGCGCGGAAGCGCTCGACCACCGACAGCAGCTGGGCCGCCGACAGACCGAACTTGGACTTCTCGCCACCGGTGTCGGCCCATTTGCTCGACGCCAGGGACGACAGGCGCACACGCAGACCGACCTGAGGCTTGACCTTGAGCGAGTTGGCTTCTTCGATCACCAGACCGACTTCGGATTCTTTCTCGATCACGATGAAGACGTTGTGGCCGAGCTTCTGGCCCATCAACGCCAGGCGAATGAACTCGCGGTCCTTGTAGCCGTTGCAGACGATGGTGCCGCCCTTCGGCGCCAGCGCCAGCACCGCCAGCAGCTCAGGCTTGGAACCGGCCTCCAGGCCGATGGAAACGTTCTGGGTGGCGATGATGTTCTCGATCACCGCTTCCTGCTGGTTGACCTTGATCGGGTACAGCGCCGTGTATTTGCTCTGGTATTCCAGGCGCTCGATGTTGGCGTCGAACGCGCCGGTCAGCTGACGCACGCGGTCTTGCAGGATATCGGGGAAGCGCACCAGCAACGGCAGCGACAAGCCGCTCTTGCGCAGTTGGTCGACTTGCTCGAACAGGTCGATGGGCGAGCTGCTCGGACCGTTCGGACGAACTTCGACGCGACCGGCGTCATTGATCGCGAAATACCCGGCCCCCCAATGGCGAATCCCGTAAACACTGCGGCTGTCCGCAACTGTCCATTGGCTGCCATCGTCTTTGCGTGTGCGTCGTACGGACATCGAAGTCCCCTATAAAGAAGTCATAGTGCGTCGCCTGGATTCAGGTCGGCGCAGTCTAAAGAATGAAAATGACGGTTCGTCAACGAGGGGGTAGACCCCGCAGACCGCAACGAGTTTAGAAACCGGTCAAGAACAGGCTCTGTGAAAACCATGACGGCGACGCCAGACCTGAAGGCAATCAGGGCTGGATCAAGCCGCAAGTGGTTTTCACAGAGGCTGCTAGCCGCCGGACTTCTTCGCTTTGAAACCGAGCTTGATCAGTTCAGCCAAGAGTAGCTCGACATGATCGCCCTGGATTTCAATGATCCCGTCTTTCAACGCCCCGCCGGTACCGCAGCGTTTTTTCAACGTCGTGGCCAGTTCCTTGAGCGCGTCTTCAGCCAACGGCACGCCGGTGATGGTGGTCACCGTCTTGCCGCCACGGCCCTTGCTTTCGCGGCGCACGCGAGCGATGCCGTCGCCGGCCGGGATAACGGTCTGTTTGCAGATGCAGGCGTCCACCGGTTTACTGCATTCCGGGCAATGACGACCTGCGTCGGTGGAAAATACCAGGCCACCAAGGGCGGCGAAGGATGCGGCTTTTTTGGCCACCGGCAATCCTCTTGGGAGGACAAAGACTGGTCGCGGCAACCTGGGGCAGGTGCCATCGACCGCGAAGCCCCACTCAGGCAGGGGCAGCGCTACTGAACCGGCGGACTCTGTCGTTGGCGTGTCCTCTGCAGGAGCGAGCCTGCTCGCGATGAACCTGAGAACGCTGCAGGGTGTCAGGATACCCTCGTCATCGTTCACGACCATCGCGAGCAGGCTCGCTCCAACAGAACAGCAACAACCAATACCGGTTCAGCTTAAAAAGGTCGCGCAGTGTAACGGCAAAAACGCCGATTGCTAAGAGCCAATCGGCGCCAATTTATGCCTCTTTTGCGACGTCTTCGCCGCGTGACCGCAGATAGCGCTTCAACGCGGCCAAAGAGTCCGGGCAGTAAGGCTTTTGCTCGATTTCCTGCATGACCTGTTCGATGGGGATAAAACGCGCTTCCAGCACCTCTTCCGGTTGCAGGACCAACGGGCCATCCCACACCGCGGAAAACGCCGAGCACCACAGGCGATTGCCGGTGTCTTCGAAGAAAAAGTGGTCATGGGCGGTCAGTTCCACACCACGCACGCCCAATTCTTCTTCCAGTTCCCGCGCCGCCGACTCGGCGTAGGTTTCCGTCGCCAGCACCATGCCGCCCGCCGCCACGTCCCAGAAACCAGGATAGATTGCCTTGCTGAGTGTGCGCCGATGCACGCAAAGCTCACCCGCGGAGTTGAACAACATGATGTAAGTGCCGCGACCGATCAGCCCTCGCTCACGCAAATCGGAACGGACCAGGGCGCCGAGCAGGTTGTCCTGTTCGTCGACCCAGGCGATCTGTTCGGCATCCGAAGCCGCCCGATGGGCGGCCTCCCGCAGGTTATCGATGGAACTGTCGGCCATGACTCAGCCCTGATTGAGCAGTTGACGCAAATCGATCACTGCCGCGTTGGCCCGGGAAATGTAGTTGGCCATGACCAGCGAGTGGTTGGCCAAAACGCCGAAGCCGCTGCCATTGAGGATCATCGGACTCCACACGGCTTCCTGCGACGCTTCCAGCTCACGAATGATCTGGCGCACGCTGACCGTGGCGTTCTTCTTGGCCAGGACATCGGCGAAATCGACTTCGATGGCGCGCAGCAAATGCGACAAGGCCCAAGCCTGGCCCCGCGCTTCGTAGAACACGTTGTCGATCTGCAGCCATGGGGTTTCGACGATTTCTTCGTCGACTTGCGGCGCCACACCCGGTACCACGACCTCGGTTTTCAACGCGGTGTTGAGCTTGACCCGACCAACACTGGCCGACAGTCGTTGCGACAGCGAACCCAGACGCGTACCGACGTCGCCCAGCCAGTTGTTCAGGTTGTCGGCGCGGGCATAGAACAGCGCGCTCTTCTGGTTCGGATCGGACAGGCGCGCCTGATAACGGCTCAGGGAATTGATGCCTTCCTGGTACTCGGACTCACTGGATGGCAGCACCCAGCTCTTGTTGTCGAAGTTGAAACGCGGCTCGGCCTTGGCCAGATCGGCGTCTTCGGCGGACTGCGACTGCGAGCGGGCGAAATCTTTGCGCAACGCACGGCTCAGGTCGCGCACCTGTACCAGCACGCCATATTCCCAGCTCGGCATGTTGTCCATCCACAGGCCTGGCGGAAAGCGGTCGTTGGAGATATAGCCGCCCTGCTTGGTCAGCAACGTACCGGCAACGGTCTTGAGGGTTTCGACCGTGGTGTAGCCGACCACCATTTGCTTGCCTTCTTTTTCGGCCGCCATTTGCGCAGTCTGCTGCACAGGAAACAGCGCAGGCTCCTGGCTCCAGTACCATCCCAAAGCAATCGCCACCAGCAGGTAGAGACCGATCAGCGTGGCCAGCGCGCGGCTGAACAGCAGGCCGCCCAGATAACTGCGGGTGGCCGACTTGGGCTCGGCGGCACGTTCAGGCGCACTGCCCGCGCGGTTTTTCCAGTCCAGCATGGCGATATCCTTTCAATCACTTGAGTTCAACGGTTCGACCACAACCATACAACAACGTGCCTTTGCCCGGCACCCGCCGTTGGCGTGATGACGAAAATTAAACGTCCCGCGTAACCGCAGCGATCATCACGACCGCTTCGCTGACGCTGCCCATAGGGGAATCCCCTAGCCCATACCCGCAAAAAAACAGCGTATCGGCTCATCTTCAGCCACCTGAAAACAACTCGCATTCAAGTCTGATCGGCAGCTCGAAACGCCCGGACATTTCATCACAAACGCCGTACAAGCCCCGGTCGGCGCGCCCTTCGCAAAAACCAACAGCCGATTTACGACCAACCAGTCAGAAACTGAATGCGTCCGCGTTGCAGATTATTGACGTACAGCACTCATGTCATCGCAAAGTGGTGCTAGCATAGAGCCACCACTCGACCTCAGCGCGCCCCCTAACTAGTAGTCAGGATATGACCGAGCCAGAAGATCCCAGCCGCGAGCGCCTCAAGCACCACTTTGCCCAGCGGGTAATTCATCAGGCACGTCAGATTCTTGAGATATGGCAGCGCCTGCAACGCAGCGAGTGGTCAAGCACCGATCTGTCGGAGCTGAGCGAGGCCAATCTGCGCCTGCTGCGCTTCGCCGAGCGTTTCGAACAGCCGGAACACACGCACCTGGCTCGCCAAATCACTCAGTCACTGGAAGCCGTCGATGCCAATCGCGGACGCTTGAGCAGTGGCCTGATCACTGACCTCAACCGCTTGATGCAGCGCCTGTCCCGCACTGGCCTGCGCCATGGCGACCAACTCGACCAGACGTTCCTGCCGCCCCTGCGCAAGCCGATCTACGTCATGCTGCAGGATCACGACCGCGCCGAACGCCTGGCCAAGCAACTGGAGTTTTTCGGGCTAAGCGCCCAGTCCCTGGACAGCGTAGCTGCGTTTCGCTCGTCGATGGTCGAGCGTCTGCCGGCAGCAATTGTCATGGACGTGGACTTCAGTGGCCCCGGCATCGGCCTGAAGCTGGCCGCCGAAGCCCAGGAAGGCCTCGATCATCAATTGCCGCTGTTGTTCTTCAGCCTGCACGAAACCGATACCCCGACCCGACTCGCCGCCGTGCGTGCCGGTGGTCAGGAGTTCCTCACCGGCACGCTCGAAGCGTCGAGCCTGCTGGAGAAAATCGAAGTCCTGACCTGCGTTGCCCAGTACGAACCCTATAAAGTGCTGATCATCGACGACTCCCGTGCCCAGGCCCTGCACACCGAGCGCTTGCTCAACAGCGCCGGGATTGTCACCCGGACGCTGATCGAACCGATCCAGGCCATGGCCGAACTGGCGGACTTCCAGCCGGACCTGATCATCCTCGACATGTACATGCCGGCCTGCACGGGTACGGAACTGGCCAAGGTGATCCGTCACAACGACCGTTATGTCAGCGTGCCGATCATTTACCTGTCCGCCGAAGACGATCTGGACAAGCAGCTCGACGCCATGAGTGAAGGCGGCGACGACTTCCTGACCAAGCCGATCAAACCCCGGCACTTGATCACCACCGTGCGCAATCGCGCGGCGCGGGCGCGCAACCTCAAGGCTCGCATGGTCCGCGACAGCCTCACCGGCCTGTACAACCACACCCACATCCTGCAATTGCTCGAAGACTGTTCGTTCCGCTCTCGTCGCGAGAACAAACCGCTGAGCTTCGCCATGCTCGACATCGACCACTTCAAGCGCGTCAACGACAGCCACGGCCACCCCATGGGCGACCGGGTGATCAAGAGCCTGGCGTTGTTCCTCAAGCAGCGCTTGCGCAAGACTGACTTCATTGGCCGCTACGGCGGTGAAGAGTTCGCCATTGTCATGCCGGACACCGACCTTGAGGCGGCCTACAAGGTCCTCGATGAAATCCGCCAGCGCTTTGCCGAAATTCACTATCCGGCTCAACCCCAGGATTTGTGGTGCACGTTCAGCGCCGGGGTGGTGGAGTTGTGTGAAACCTCCGACAGCCTGTCCATGGCCAGCCAGGCGGATGAGGCGCTCTATCGTGCCAAAGGTGCCGGGCGCAACCGTGTCCAGGCGGCGGGGACGTCAAAGCAAAGTGCCACTTTTTCATCGCAATTGCCCCCTTCGGTCATAACCCTGTAACAGAAACGCAATAACTTCAGGCGCTTACCATTTCTGCCGTTGGTAGTCCGTGATGCGCCTGAAGCTGCTGACCAATCTCAACACCCTCCTTTTAGTCGCCGTGTGCGTAGCCCTTGGCGCGACGCTGTGGTGGTCGCAAAAAGCCCTCGAACGCCCGTACCTATTAATGGAGCGTTACCTGGGTTTGTCCCAGCAGTTTCAGAACGATGTGGCGCGCAACATCGAGGATTACCTCGCCAGCGGCGATGCCCTGCGCTTGAGCAACGCCACCCAGGCCATTGATGCCCTGCAAACAGAACTCGGCGAATTGCCACCGGCGCTGGCCGAAAGCCTGCGCCCAAGCCTGTCGAACCTCAGTGACTTCAGCAAAACCGATCTGCTGGCCGCGGGCAAGCTCGCCGGAGATCCACAGGCCCTGCTGCTGCAAGCCGAGCGGGAATTGGCTGCCAGCCTCGACCAGCTCAGTCAGTACGCCAGCGCCAACGCGGCGTACCTGACGCCATTGCTCACTGCATCGCAGCATTTGGGTAAATTGTCGCTGGCCCGGGACAAACTGGTCAGCAGCGGCCGCAGCGAACTGGCCGCCGACGTCGAGCGCGAAGTCACCCACATCCGCACCCAGGCCGAGCTGCTGGACGCCCTGCCCTTGCTGGGCGTGGCAGCCAGCAGCGAATCGAACACCGATGATTTCGCCTCGATGATGGGGCTGGAAAACACTGAGAAAGCTGTCGCCGAGGATGCCGGCGTTGGCTACAAGCGTGAACTCAATAGCCTGCTAACCCGTTACCCGGCAGAGCTGGCTCGGACCCGCGAGCAGATCCAGAAACGCGCCGATCTCAGTACCGCGACTCATCTTAAAATCGCCGATGTGCAACACGCCATCGCCGGGCTGGAACCGGTGGTCCGCGCCCAGCACGGGCAAATCCAGGGCGAAGTCCGACTGATGCAAGGCGTGATGATCGGTTTGATTTTGCTGATCGCGCTGCTGATCGACAGCCTGCAACGCAAACTCGCCCGGACCCTGACCAACCTCGCTCCGGCGCTGTCGACCTGGGCCGAAGGGGATTTCAGCCAGGACATCCAACTGGGCAAGACCAACCGCGAATTGCATGACATCGAAGCGTCGCTCAATCGCTTGCGCGCCTATCTGGTGGCGCTGGTGGGGACCATTCGCCTCAACGCCGAACAGGTCGCCGGCAGCAGCCGGACCCTCGCCGAATTGAGCAACGACCTGCACAGCGGTGCCGAGCACCAGGCGGGGGACACCGCATTGATCCGCGATTCCCTCGGCGAACTGGAAGCGACCATTCAGCAAGTCGCCGGCGATGCCAGCCAGGCTGCCGAAGCCAGTCGGCATGCGGGCCTCGCGGTGGAGCACGGGCAGCAAGTCATTGGCCTGAGCCTGACAGGCCTGCATGCGCTAGTGGACGAAGTGCAGGGCAATGCACAGTTGATCGAACATCTGGCCGAAGAGTCCGCGACCATCGGCGGGGTGCTGACGGTGATTCGCTCGATTGCCGACCAGACCAATCTGCTGGCGCTGAATGCGGCCATTGAAGCGGCACGCGCCGGGGAAATGGGTCGCGGCTTTGCCGTGGTGGCTGAAGAAGTTCGCTCACTGGCGCAACGCACTGCTGGTGCCACCGCCGAAATCCAGACCTTGATCGCCGGTCTGCAAACCGCCGCGCGCCAGTCGGTCGAAGGCATGCGCGCCCAGGTCGAACACGCCGAAGCCACCGCCAACCAGGCCCAGGCGGCCGATGGCGCGCTGGATAAAATCGTCGGGGCGATCCAGACCATCTCTGACACCGCAGTGCGCATCGCCGATGTCACCGCCCAGCAGAGCGGCGCCGTCAGTGAGATTCGCGACCACAGCGAGCGGATTCATCAGTTGGGCGGGGATAACTTGCTGCGCATTGGCGAAGGGCGCGAGCAAGGGGAAAATTTGCTGGTGCTGGGTGGGCGCCTGCATACCGCCGTTCAGGCCTTCCGTGTCTGATAAGCCGCCATCGCTGGCAAGCCAGCTCCCACAGGATTGAGGGTGCTTATAGATCTTGTGGACAACCTTGATACTCGTGGGTGTTGGCTTGCCAGCTCCCACAGGGTTGAGGGTGCTTATAGATCTTGTGGATACCTGCAAAACTTGTGGGAGCTGGCTTGCCAGCGATGACGTCGGACCAGTCACCCCAGCACTACCCGCACTGCACATCCGCACGACGTCCGCTATCATCCCCCCAATTCCGATACGCGAGATTGTCATGCGCCGTTTGCTCTGCCTGCTTTTATTCGTGCTCGCCCTGCCGGCCGCCGCCACCGGCCTGTTGGAGAGCCGTCCCAGTTCTACCCTGGGCTCGATCAACAACAGCGCCGACTTCCTGCCGGTACGTGAAGCTTTTCAGTTGAGCCTGGTAGAAAGCACGCCGCAATCGATCAAACTGCGTTTCGTCGCCACCGAAGGCTATTACCTCTACCGTCACCGCTTCCAGTTTCGCGCAGAACCGGGCGATGTCACCCTCGGGGCAGCGCAATTGCCCGACGGCCAAAAGAAGCACGACGAGTACTTTGGCGATGTCGAGGTCTACCACGGCGTTCTCGATGTAGAACTGCCGCGCACCGATCAGCGCGCCTTTACCTTGGTGGTGACTTATCAGGGCTGCGCCGACAAGGGCCTGTGTTATCCGCCGGAAACCGAGCGCCTGAGTATCAACGCCGGCAACAGCGCAACCGTGCCGTATAGCTGGAGCTGGCGCGAACTGGCGCTGTTTTTCCTCGCCGGTCTGGGCCTGACGTTCACCCCCTGCGTGCTGCCGATGCTGCCGATCCTGTCCGGCGTGGTGTTGCGCGGACAGGTCGGCGGCTGGCGCGGTTTCAACCTGTCGCTGGCGTATGTGCTGCCGATGGCGGCGTGTTTTGCCCTGCTCGGCGCCTTGATGGGGATGTTCGGTGCGCAACTCAATCTCCAGGCGCGCCTGCAATCGGCCTGGGTGCTGGTACCATTCGCGATGTTTTTCGCAGTGTTTGCCCTGGCGATGTTCGGGGTGTTCGAGCTGAAGTTGCCGCACGCCATCAGCAGCCGGCTCGACCGCATTGCTGGCCGCACCGAAGGCGGCTCGCTGTGGGGCGCGGCAGTGCTGGGCGTGGTTTCCAGCCTGCTGGTTTCGCCCTGCGTATCGGCACCCTTGGCCGGTGCGTTGCTGTACATCAGCGCCAGCGGCGATGCCTTGGGCGGTGGACTGAAACTGTTCATGCTCGGCCTGGGCATGGGCGCGCCACTGTTATTGGTGGCCACCGGCGGCGCGGCGTGGCTGCCAAAAAGCGGCCCGTGGCTGATCTATGTGAAGAATGCAATTGGCGTGTTATTGCTGGGACTGGCAATCGGCTTGCTCAGCCGGGTTTTGCCGGGACAGGTTACGCTGCTGCTGATCGGCCTGTTGGCCGCGGGTGTCGGCTTGTTCCTCGGCGCACTGGAATTCGTCTACAAACCACCGCGAAAACGCCTGGGCCAGCTATTCGGGATGTTCCTGCTGTTTTACGCGCTGGCCTGCTGGTTCGGCGCATTCAGCGGCCAGAGCGACCCGTTCAACCCCATCGGCCAGTCGCGCACCATTGCCAGCAACGCGCCAACCCAGGAAACCAGTGCCTGGCAAACCGTAGACACCCCGGCTGAACTCGACCGTGTGCTCGCCCAAGCCCGCTCAGCCAACACTGCGCTGCTGCTCGACTGGTACGCCGACTGGTGCATCAGTTGCAAAGTGATCGAACGGGAGGTACTGAACGACCCCATCGTCATCGAACGCCTCAAGGGTTACAGGCTGGTGCGCTTTGATATCACCCAGAGCAACGCCGAACAACGCGCCCTGCTCGATCGCTACCAACTGTTCGGCCCCCCTGCCTTGATGTTTTTCGGCAAGGACGGCGTCGAACGTGTCGATGTGCGGGTGATCGGCGAGATCAATGCGCGGGACTTCGCCGAACGTGTTGCCAGGGCGAATGACCGGATTTAAGCAAGCAGTCATATATTTCGCGCAAACATCGGTCATCGTGCTGGCTATTGCAGAGAACTGGACAGTCACAAAGGCTTTGCGGCATAGTCGCCGAGTTCTGACAATTGCACACGGATAACAAAGGAACCGCCGATGGCGACGCTACTCGTTCTGCACGGACCCAACCTGAACTTGCTCGGCACCCGTGAACCGGGCACCTATGGCGCCACGACGCTGGCGCAGATCAACCAGGACCTGGAACGCCGTGCCCGTGAAGCCGGCCACCATTTGCTGCACCTGCAAAGCAATGCCGAGTACGAATTGATCGACCGCATCCACGCCGCTCGCAGCGAAGGTGTGGACTTCATTTTGATCAACCCGGCAGCTTTTACGCATACAAGTGTCGCATTACGTGACGCGCTGCTGGCGGTGAGCATCCCATTCATCGAAGTGCATTTGTCCAACGTGCACAAACGCGAACCTTTCCGCCATCACTCTTACTTCTCCGACGTAGCGGTAGGAGTGATCTGCGGCCTTGGCGCCAGCGGTTATCGACTGGCCTTGGAGGCTGCATTAGAGCAGCTTGAACAACAAGCTATACGCCCCTGACCGACCCTTGGGAGTTGATGATTCATGGATATCCGTAAAGTTAAGAAACTGATCGAATTGCTGGAAGAGTCCGGCATCGACGAGCTCGAGATCAAGGAAGGCGAAGAGTCCGTACGCATCAGCCGTCACAGCAAGACCCCGGCTCAGCAGTACTACGCTCCTGCGCCAATGCCAGCTCCGGCTGCCGCGCCTGTCGCTGCCGCCGCTCCGGCTGCCGCTGCCGCCGCACCTGCAGCGCCTGCCGCACCAGCGTTGAACGGCACCGTTGCCCGTTCGCCAATGGTCGGTACGTTCTATCGCAAGTCTTCGCCAACCTCGCCGTCCTTCGTTGAAGTCGGCCAGACCGTGAAGAAAGGCGACACCCTGTGCATCGTTGAAGCCATGAAGATGATGAACCACATCGAAGCTGAAACCAGCGGTGTGATCGAATCCATCCTCGTCGAAGACGGCCAGCCGGTTGAGTACGACCAACCGCTGTTCACCATCGTTTGAACCGCGGAGAGCCTTTGATGACTGCGAAGTTGGAAAAAGTTCTGATCGCCAACCGCGGTGAGATCGCCCTGCGGATCCTGCGCGCCTGCAAAGAGATGGGCATCAAGACCGTCGCCGTTTACTCCAAGGCTGACAAGGAACTGATGCACCTGGGTCTGGCAGACGAGTCCGTCTGCATCGGCCCGGCATCGGCCGCCCACTCCTACCTGCACATTCCGGCAATCATTGCCGCGGCCGAAGTGACCGGCGCTACCGCCATTCACCCAGGCTACGGCTTCCTTGCGGAAAACGCCGACTTTGCCGAGCAGGTCGAGAACTCCGGCTTCGCGTTCATTGGCCCGAAAGCCGAAACCATTCGCCTGATGGGCGACAAGGTATCGGCCAAGCACGCCATGATCGCCGCCGGTGTACCGACCGTTCCGGGTTCTGACGGCCCGCTGCCGGAAGACGAAGAAACCGCTCTGCGCATTGGTCGCGAAGTCGGTTATCCGGTGATCATCAAGGCCGCTGGCGGCGGTGGTGGTCGCGGCATGCGCGTTGTGCATAAAGAAGAAGACCTGATTTCCTCGGCCAAACTGACCCGCTCCGAAGCAGGCGCGGCGTTCGGCAACCCGATGGTCTATCTGGAAAAGTTCCTGACCAACCCGCGTCACGTGGAAGTCCAGGTGCTTTCCGACGGCCAGGGCAACGCCATCCATCTGGGCGACCGCGATTGCTCGCTGCAACGTCGTCACCAGAAAGTTCTCGAAGAAGCGCCGGCACCGGGCATCGACGAGAAGGCTCGCCAGGAAGTTTTCGCTCGCTGCGTCAAGGCGTGCATCGACATCGGTTACCGGGGTGCGGGCACTTTCGAGTTCCTGTACGAGAACGGCCGCTTCTACTTCATCGAGATGAACACTCGTGTCCAGGTAGAGCACCCGGTTTCGGAAATGGTCACCGGTATCGACATCGTCAAGGAGATGCTCAGCATCGCCGCCGGCAACAAGCTGTCGTTCACCCAGGATGACGTGGTCATCCGCGGTCACGCGCTGGAGTGCCGGATCAACGCCGAAGATCCGAAAACCTTCATGCCGAGCCCGGGCACGGTCAAGCATTTCCACGCACCAGGCGGCAACGGCGTTCGCGTCGACTCGCACCTGTACAGTGGTTATGCCGTACCGCCGAACTACGATTCGTTGATCGGCAAGCTGATCACTTACGGTGCAACCCGTGACGAAGCCATGGCGCGCATGCGCAATGCGCTGGACGAAATCGTGGTCGACGGGATCAAGACCAACATCCCGCTGCACCGCGACCTGACCCGCGACGAAGGCTTCTGCAAAGGGGGCGTGAACATTCACTACCTCGAACACAAGCTGGCCGGCGAGAAGCACTAAGCTTCGAACCTGCACCTGACAAAGCCGCCTTCGGGCGGCTTTGTTGTTTCTGCAGATGCCCCCAGAAACCTTGTGGCGAGGGAGCTTGCTCCCGCTCGGTTGCGCAGCAGCCGCAAGACCATTCATCCGAGTTGCGTCAGACAAAGCCTTATCTACCATTTTGGGACCGCATCGCGCTCCAGCGGGAGCCAGCTCCCTCGCCACAGAGAGCGTCGTGCGGTATTGGATGGCAACCCGGTCGTCTTCTGCGTTGCGCTCGCGTAAACTTGCGCGCTTCTCGCAGCCCGCTAGGCTGCAATCTATATTTTTCAAAGGTGCCCGCCATGCCTTGGCTGCAAGTCCGTCTCGCCATCAGCCCAGAACAAGCCGAAACCTACGAAGACGCTTTCCTTGAAGTGGGCGCCGTATCGGTGACCTTCATGGACGCCGAAGACCAGCCGATCTTCGAGCCGGAACTCAACACCACCCCACTGTGGTCGCACACCCACCTGCTGGCCCTGTTCGAAGGTGGCACCGAGCCTGGCCCGGTGCTGGCTCACCTTGAGCTGTTGACGGGCAGTCCGCTGCCCGAACACCACAGTGAAGTGATCGAGGACCAGGACTGGGAACGCAGCTGGATGGACGGTTTCCAGCCGATGCGTTTCGGTCAGCGCCTGTGGATCGTGCCAAGCTGGCATGCCGCCCCCGAACCAGACGCCGTCAACCTGCTGCTGGACCCGGGCCTGGCGTTCGGCACCGGCACCCACCCGACCACCGCGCTGTGCCTGGAATGGCTCGACGGTCAGGATCTGAAAGATTGCAACGTGCTGGACTTCGGCTGCGGCTCGGGGATCCTGGCCATTGCCGCCTTGCTGCTGGGCGCCAGGGAAGCGGTCGGCACCGACATCGACGTGCAGGCGCTGGAAGCTTCCCGCGACAATGCCGGGCGCAACCACATTGCCAATGAGCTGTTCCCACTGTATCTGCCGGAAGATCTGCCGCAGGTTCAGGCTGATGTGCTGGTAGCGAACATTCTCGCTGGCCCGCTGGTATCCCTTGCACCGCAGCTGTCCGGCCTGGTCAAGCCCGGTGGCCGTCTGGCGCTGTCGGGGATTCTGGCCGAGCAAGGCGATGAAGTGGCTGCAGCCTACGCCAAGGACTTCGATCTGGATCCGATCGCCAATCGCGATGGCTGGGTGCGCATCACAGGCCGTCGGCGCTAGAATGAGCGTCTGCATAATCCGGATCGCCGCATGACCGATAGCTTCGTCACCCAGTGCCCGCATTGCCAAACCAGTTTCCGCGTCAGCCATGCCCAGTTGAGCGTGGCGCGCGGGGTCGTTCGCTGTGGCTCATGCCTGCAGGTATTCAACGCGGCCAAGCAATTGCTTGAACAGGCCGGCAAAGAGCCTGCCGCGCCGATTACACCTGCCATCGCGCAAGCCCCGGCACCCGAACAACCGCGTGCCATCAGCCAAAAGCAATGGAGCGCGGCCGAACTGGATCTGGACAGCCTCGACCTCGACGAAGAACTCGCCCGGCTCGAACAGCGGGAAATCCAGCCCATCACCGAATTCGGCCGCCCCCGCGAAGACAGCCTCAGCGCTCGCCGCGACAGCACTGAAATCGACGAAGAACCCTGGACCACTGACAGCCTGTTCAGCGAATCGGCCGCCGATCGTGCGCAAACGGGCAATAACCTTGACGAGCTCGATGCGCTCGACACTCCTGTTTCAGAAGAACCCCTGAAAGAGACAGGCATCCTCGCACGCACCGAACCCTCGCTATCGCTGGAACTCGAGCCGGTGGAACTGGACGACGAACCCCAGCCGCCACATTTACGCCTGCACGACCCGCTCGATCCTCCACTTCATCACGAACGCCTTTCGGCAACGGCAACTGAAGAAATCGACGCCGACCTGCCTTCGATCGAGCCCTTGCGCAAGCGTCGCGAACGCAGCGAACCGGGCGTTCGCGCCGAAGTCTTGCAAGACCTGACCGATGACCCGCTGCAACTGGACTGGCAAAAACGCCGTTCGCCGTGGGGGCGCCGATTCTTCTGGCTGGTGCTGATCCTGCTGGGCGCCGGCGCACTCGTGGGCCAGTACGTCGCCTATCACTTCGACGAACTGGCACGCCAGGACCAATATCGCCCATGGTTCCAGCAACTGTGCCCACACATCGGTTGCACGGTGCCCTCCAAGGTCGACATCGCCAAAATCAAAAGCAGCAACCTGGTAGTGCGCAGCCACCCGGAGTTCAGTGGTGCGCTGGTGGTTGATGCGATCATCTATAACCGCGCGCCCTTCTCCCAGCCCTTCCCGCTGCTGGAACTGCGCTTCGCCGACCTCAACGGCCACCTGATCGCCAGCCGCCGCTTCAAACCCGGCGAGTATCTCGGGGGCGACCTTGAAGGCATGGCCGAAATGCCTCCGCAAACCCCGATCCACATTGCACTCGACATTCTCGATCCAGGTGCAAAAGCGGTGAATTACAGCCTGAGCTTCCACTCGCCCGAGTGAAACGGTTCACCGCTCTTCAATTGACGACGGCTTTCTGACTTTCCCTGCGCGAACCAAACCGCTGGCGATAACGGAATAACTGTTCAGATTTTGTTCAATTCGACCTTTATCCAGTCATCGAGAGCGGGTATCATGCCAACCCTTTTTCGAACTCTCATGATCCGGCCCCACAACAGGGAAGCCCTATGTCGGCGGTACGCATCGGTCCATACACATTACACAACGGCTTGATTCTCGCCCCGATGGCGGGGGTCACCGACCAACCCTTTCGTCAGCTGTGCAAACGATTGGGCGCGGGACTGGTCGTCTCGGAAATGGTCACCAGCGACATGAGTTTGTGGAACACCCGCAAGTCGCGGATGCGCATGATCCACGAAGGTGATCCCGAGCCACGCTCGGTACAGATCGCCGGTGGCGATGCACAGATGCTGGCGGATGCAGCGCGGGCCAACGTCGAGTTGGGCGCACAGATTATTGATATCAACATGGGCTGTCCGGCGAAGAAGGTCTGCAACAAGGCCGCCGGCTCCGCACTGTTGAAGGATGAAGCACTGGTCACCGAGATCCTGCAGGCCGTCGTGGCTGCGGTTGATGTGCCGGTTACCCTGAAGATCCGGACCGGCTGGGACCGGGACAACAAGAATGGCCTGACGGTGGCGAAGATCGCCGAGCAGGCAGGCATTACGGCGCTGGCGGTACATGGCCGCACCCGTGCCGATCTGTACACCGGTGAAGCCGAGTACGACACCATTGCCGCGATCAAGCAGGCGGTATCGATGCCGGTGTTTGCCAACGGCGATATCGATTCGCCGGAAAAGGCCCGATACGTGCTCGACGCGACCGGTGCCGACGGCCTGCTGGTTGGCCGGGCCGCCCAGGGGCGGCCATGGATTTTTCGCGAGATCGACCATTTCCTGCGCACCGGCGAGAAGCTCCCGGCGCTGGAACTGATCGAGGTGGAACGCATTCTGCTAGAGCATCTGGCTGCGCTGCACGCCTTCTATGGAGACGTGATGGGCGTGCGCATTGCTCGAAAGCATGTGGGCTGGTATCTCGCAACCTTGCCGGGCGCCAGGGAGTTTCGCGCCCACTTCAATCGTTTGGAAGATACGGAAGCACAATGCGCCAACGTTCAGGGGTTCTTCGCCGAACGTTACAAGAGCCTGACAGGGGACGGAGAGGGGGTGGCCGCATGACGATGATGACCGAGACTTTAGTGAGTGGAACAACACCCGTGAGCGACAACGTGAATTTGAAACAGCACCTCAATACCCCGAGCGAAGAAGGTCAGACCCTTCGCGGGAGTGTCGAGAAAGCGCTGCACAATTATTTCGCCCACCTTGAGGGCGCTGCCGTCACGGATGTGTACAACCTGGTGCTCTCCGAAGTCGAGGCTCCCCTGCTCGAGTGCGTGATGAACTACGTCAAGGGCAACCAGACCAAGGCCAGCGAAATGCTCGGACTCAACCGGGGCACGCTGCGCAAGAAACTCAAGCAGTACGATTTGCTGTAAGCATTCAATCAAACCAGAAAGGCGCCCGCGTAAAACCGGTCGCCTTTTTTGCTGACTCCTTTGCTTTTGATGGAAATTGAAATGACCGACCAGACTACCCGCCTGCCGATCCGCCGCGCCTTGATCAGCGTTTCCGACAAGACCGGGATCCTTGAATTCGCCAAAGAGCTTGAAGCCCTGGGCGTCGAGATCCTCTCCACCGGCGGGACGTTCAAGCTGCTGCAGGACAACGGCGTTGCCGCTGTGGAAGTCGCTGATTACACCGGTTTTGCCGAAATGATGGACGGTCGGGTGAAGACCCTGCATCCGAAAATCCACGGCGGGATCCTCGGTCGTCGCGGTATCGACGATGCCATCATGAACGAACACGGCATCAAGCCGATCGATCTGGTGGCGGTCAACCTGTACCCGTTCGAAGCCACCATCAACAAGCCAGGCTGTGACCTGCCGACCGCCATCGAGAACATCGACATCGGCGGCCCGACCATGGTCCGTTCGGCTGCCAAGAACCACAAAGACGTGGCCATCGTGGTCAATGCCAGCGATTACGCCAGCGTCCTCGAAAACCTCAAGGCCGGTGGCCTGACTTACGCTCAGCGTTTCGACCTGATGCTCAAGGCCTTCGAACACACCGCTGCCTATGACGGCATGATCGCCAACTACATGGGTACCGTGAACCAGGCTGCCGAGACGCTCAGCACAGAAGGTCGCAGCGAATTCCCGCGCACGTTCAACAGCCAGTTCATCAAGGCCCAGGAAATGCGCTACGGCGAGAACCCGCACCAGAGCGCGGCGTTCTACGTGGAAGCCAAGCCTGCCGAAGTCGGCATCGCTACCGCGACCCAACTGCAGGGCAAAGAGCTGTCGTACAACAACGTGGCCGACACCGACGCTGCATTGGAATGCGTCAAGAGCTTCGTCAAGCCAGCCTGCGTGATCGTCAAGCACGCCAACCCGTGCGGCGTGGCTGTCAGCCCTGATGCCGAAGGCGGCATCCGCAAAGCCTACGACCTGGCTTATGCCACCGATACCGAATCCGCGTTTGGCGGCATCATCGCCTTCAACCGCGAACTGGATGCAGAGACCGCCAAGGCGATCGTCGAGCGCCAGTTCGTTGAAGTGATCATCGCCCCAAGCGTCAGCGAAGAAGCCCGCGCCATCGTTGCAGCCAAAGCCAACGTGCGTCTGCTGGCCTGCGGCGAGTGGTCGGCCGATCGTGCAGCAGCGTGGGATTACAAGCGCGTCAATGGTGGTCTGCTGGTGCAGAGCCGTGACATCGGCATGATCAGCGCCGATGACCTGAAAGTCGTGACCAAACGCGCTCCGACCGAACAGGAAATCCACGACCTGATCTTCGCCTGGAAGGTCGCCAAGTACGTTAAATCCAACGCCATCGTCTACGCCAAGAACCGTCAGACCATCGGTGTCGGCGCCGGTCAGATGAGCCGCGTGAACTCGGCTCGCATCGCTGCGATCAAGGCTGAGCATGCAGGCTTGCAGGTAGCCGGTTCGGTGATGGCGTCCGACGCATTCTTCCCGTTCCGCGATGGTCTGGACAATGCGGCCAAGGCGGGCGTGACGGCTGTGATCCAGCCAGGCGGCTCGATGCGTGATGCTGAAGTGATTGCTGCTGCCGACGAAGCCGGCATCGCGATGGTGTTCACCGGCATGCGCCACTTCCGTCACTGATTTGTTTGCTTGATCGTACCCACGCTCTGCGTGGGCACGCAGCCCGGGACGCTCCGCGTCCCTCGGACGCGGAGCGTCCGTTGAGGCATTCCCACGCAGAGCGTGGGAACGATCAGCCCCCACAGAATTAGCGTCATCCGAGGTTTTTGAAATGAATGTTTTGATCATTGGCAGCGGTGGCCGTGAACACGCCCTGGCCTGGAAAGTGGCTCAGGATCCGCGCGTGCAAAAGGTTTTCGTGGCCCCGGGCAACGCCGGTACGGCCATTGAAGCCAAGTGCGAGAACGTCGCCATCGACGTGCTGGCCCTTGAGCAACTGGCGGACTTCGCCGAGAAAAACGTTTCCCTGACCATCGTTGGTCCGGAAGTGCCACTGGTTGCGGGCGTCGTGGACCTGTTCCGCTCCCGCGGCCTGGACTGCTTCGGTCCGACCGCTGGCGCCGCTCAGCTGGAAGGTTCGAAAGCGTTCACCAAGGACTTCCTGGCTCGCCACAAGATCCCGACCGCCGACTACCAGAACTTCACCGAGATCGAGCCTGCCCTGGCTTACTTGCGCGAAAAAGGTGCGCCAATCGTGATCAAGGCCGATGGCCTTGCCGCCGGTAAAGGCGTGATCGTCGCCATGACCTTGGCCGAAGCCGAAGATGCCGTGCGTGACATGCTCGCCGGCAATGCCTTCGGTGACGCCGGCTCGCGCGTCGTGATCGAAGAGTTCCTGGATGGCGAAGAAGCCAGCTTCATCGTCATGGTCGACGGCAAGAACGTCCTGCCAATGGCCACCAGCCAGGACCACAAACGCGTCGGCGACGGCGACACCGGGCCGAACACCGGCGGCATGGGTGCCTACTCCCCTGCCCCGGTGGTCACCGCCGAAGTGCACAAGCGCGTCATGGATCTGGTGATCTGGCCGACGGTTCGCGGCATGGCCGAGGAAGGTAACGTCTACACTGGCTTCCTGTACGCCGGCTTGATGATCGACAAGGCTGGTAACCCAAAAGTTATCGAATTTAACTGCCGTTTCGGCGACCCTGAGACCCAACCTGTCATGCTGCGCTTGCAGTCGAGCCTGGTGCTGCTGGTTGAAGCTGCTCTGGCGCAGGCGCTGGACAAGGTCGAGGCGCAATGGGATCCACGTCCAAGCGTAGGTATCGTGCTGGCGGCGGGCGGCTATCCTGGTGACTACGCCAAAGGCGTGGCCATCAATGGCCTGGATGCAGCCGCCGCGCTGGAAGGCAAAGTCTTCCACGCCGGCACTGCGCTCAAGGACAATCAAGTGGTAACGGCCGGCGGTCGCGTGCTTTGCGCTACGGCCATGGGTGCCAGTGTCGATGCCGCTCAGCAGCAGGCTTACAAGCTGGCGGCGAAAATTGATTGGGAAGGCTGTTTCTATCGCAAGGACATTGGCTACCGTGCCATTGCCCGCGAGCGTGGCGAAAATCAGGAATAAGCTATCCTTTGAGCCGGGCAGGGGCTTCAAGCCCTTGCCTGACTATTCCGGCGCCGCGCATAGTTATATTCTGGCATCAACCTACGAAGGGATTTCGCCGTGCGCTGGCTCAGGATTGCCATAGGTTTCACCGTCACTCTGCTGACTCTGCTCTGCATGCTCCCGGCCCAGGCCGCGCAAGGCAGTGGCTGGGCGGTATTGCTCGACGAACAGGGCGATCTGCAACTGAGCGACATCCGCTCCACCCGCTACAACAATCAATTCAGTCCCATCGAACTCGACCGCCTCACCGCAGCCGAGCCCGACGGCGCACTCTGGATCCGCTTCCGCCTCGCCCCCGGCAAGCATGAACAGCTACTGCGGGTGTTCGCGCCCGACTTGTCGCGTCTCAACCTGTATGTGCTCGATGGCGACAACCTGATCGACCAATCGAGTACCGGCAACAAACAACCCCAGACCGACCGGCCACTGCCCAGCAGCGACTTCATGCTGCCGTTGCCGCAGAGCGACAAACCCCTTGATGTGTACCTCAGACTGGTCTCCGATAACCAGCTGCGGCCCTACATCACCCTGCAATCGGCGGTCATGACCGCGGCCAATCAGAACCAGACGCTGGTCTACGGACTGCTGTTGGGCTGTGTCGGCATGCTGATCCTGCACAACCTCATCCGCTACGCCTACACCCGTTCGCGCAGCAGTCTCTGGCTGGCCGCCTGCGAGGGCTTGCTGATGCTCAGCCTGGTGCTCTTGCTGAACCTCGCGGGGCCATGGTTACCGAGCTGGCAAGCCGTGCAAACACCGGGGGCATACCTCGCGTTGTTGCTGACAGCCCCCTGCGGCCTGATGCTCGCCTATCGCTTTTTTGCCCCCCTCGGCCCCCACCCGCTCAACCGGTTGCTGCTGGGCGAGATCCTGGTCATCACGACCTGCGGCCTGCTGCTGTTGTTCGTCAATACATTGCCGCTGAACATCATTACCTATGGCCTGGTCGCCCTGGCGGGTCTGACCATGCTGTTCGTCAGCGCCTTTCACTGGCAGAAAGGCTATCGCCCGGCGCGGCTGTTCGTTGCGGCCATGGTGGCTTTCAACCTCGGAACGCTGATTATCCTGCCGGCATTGCTGGGGCTGACACTGGTCGAGCCCCACGGCCTGATCACCATCCTGCTGGCTTTCATCTGCATCAGCGGCCTGCTGATGAGCATTGCCTTGAGCGAGCGCCAACGCAGCATCACCGAAGACCGCTTCAGCATCAGTCGCGACCTGGCCGCCAGCAATGCCGAAATCAATGCCAAGGCCGAGTTCCTGGCAAAGATCAGCCATGAAATCCGCACGCCGATGAACGGCGTGCTGGGCATGACCGAACTGCTGCTTGGCACGCCGCTGTCGGTCAAGCAGCGCGATTACGTGCAAACCATTCATAGCGCCGGCAACGAATTGCTGACGCTGATCAACGAAATTCTCGACATCTCCAAACTCGAGTCCGGGCAGATCGAACTCGATGATGTGCAGTTCGATCTCAACGCCTTGATCGAAGATTGCCTGAGCATCTTCCGCGCCAAGGCCGAACAGCAGAACGTCGAGCTGATCAGCTTCATCCAGCCACAAGTGCCGCGGGTCATCAGCGGCGATCCGACACGTCTGCGCCAGACCCTGTTGAGCCTGCTTGAAAATGCCCTGAAGAAAACCGACGAAGGCGAAATCCTGATTGTCGTTGCCCTCGATGAACGCAGCGCCAAACCGCGCCTGCGCATCGCCGTGCAGGACAGCGGCGAACCGATGGATGCCGAAGAACGCGATGCGCTGATGCACGCCGAGCTGCACAGCAAGCACTTCCTTTCGGCCAATCGCCTGGGCGGAAATCTGGGGCTGGTGATCGCCCGTCAGCTGATTCGCTTGATGCAAGGCGAGTTCGGCATCAAGAGTGGCAGCCAACAGGGCAGTACGCTGTGGCTGACATTGCCACTGGACCCGGACCGGCTCGAACACCCGACATCCGATCTGGACGGCCCATTGCAAGGTGCGCGGGTGCTGGTGGTGGACGACAACGACACCTGCCGCAAAGTGCTGGTACAGCAATGCAGCGCATGGGGCCTCAACGTCAGCGCCGTACCATCCGGCAAGGAAGCGCTGGCGCTGTTGCGCACCAAGGCGCACTTGCGTGACTACTTCGACGTGGTCCTGCTGGACCAGAACATGCCTGGCATGACCGGCATGCAACTGGCCGCCAAGATCAAGGAAGACCCGAGTCTGAATCACGACATCCTGCTGATCATGCTCACCGGCATCAGCAATGCGCCCAGCAAGATCATTGCACGCAACTCCGGGGTCAAACGCATCCTCGCCAAGCCGGTGGCCGGCTACACCCTCAAGACCACTCTGGCCGACGAGCTGACCCAGCGCAACAAAGGGCTCGCCGTCATGCCGCATGCGCCCTCCAGCCCTACCCTGCCGATCAAGGTGCCCAGCGATTTCCGCATTCTCGTTGCCGAGGACAACAGCATTTCAACCAAGGTCATCCGCGGCATGCTGGGCAAGCTCAATCTGCAACCGGATACCGCCAGCAATGGCGAAGAAGCGCTACAGGCGATGAAGGCCCAGCGCTATGACCTGGTACTGATGGACTGTGAAATGCCGATCCTCGATGGTTTCTCGGCCACCCAGCAACTGCGTGCCTGGGAAGTCGGCAACCAGCGGATTCGCACGCCGGTGGTGGCATTGACGGCGCATATCCTCGCCGAACACAAGGAGCGCGCGCGCCAGGCCGGCATGGACGGCCACATGGCCAAACCGGTGGAACTTTCGCAGTTGCGCGAACTGATCGAACACTGGGTTGCCCAGCGTGACCTGCAAAACCGCAGCGTAACCCCAACGCCCTGAGCCGACAGTTATTGCAACGCCTGATAGACTCCCCCTCGACTTCTCTCGCCAGTGAGCCCGCACCATGCTTCACGTGTTGTTCAGTGTTTACCTGAAGATGCTGGTGCTCTACAGCCCGTTTTTCGTGCTGTCCTGCTTCATCAGCCTGACCCGCGGCTACTCACGCAAGGAGCAGCGTCGACTGGCCTGGAAAGTGGCAGTCGCAACGCTGGTTTCCAGCGTGTTGCTGTACTTGTTTGGCCGGGTGATTTTCAGTGTCTTCGGCATTACGGTGGATGCGTTTCGCATCGGCGCCGGCAGTGTGCTGTTCATTTCCGCGCTGGGCATGGCCCAAGGCAAGTCGGCGGTCCAGACCGACAATGTGCAGCAGGACGTAACCATCGTCCCGCTGACCATTCCTCTGACGGTCGGCCCCGGCACCATCGGTGCATTGCTGGTAATGGGCGTGAGCCAGCCGCATTGGGACGACAAGCTCATGGCCATCGTCAGTATCGCGCTGGCCAGTTTTACCGTCGGTGTTGTGTTGTATCTGTCCAATCACATCGAGCGCATTCTCGGTGACCAGGGTTTGCAGATTGTCAGCCGATTGATGGGTTTGTTTGTGTGCGCGCTGGCGGCGCAGATTATTTTCACCGGGGTGAAGGGTTACCTGGTTCCTTGACCCGCCATGTCTATCAATGTCATCCGTTGGCCGGTGGTGCAAATCCGACACCAGTCAACGGCACGTCATGCTCGCCGACATTGATGCACAGTGCCAATCGTTGCGGCCCTAACCACTGCACGGTGTCGTCCCTGAACGCTTTGTACTCGTCCACTGAAAACCGGGCGTGAAAAAACGCGATCTTCACCCCTCCCATCACGCTACTCAATGCAAAATCCTGCCGGATATACTGGCTTTCGATCGGCTGATCCGTTTCAAAGAACACAGTGGCCAACGTCAGGAAGCCATCAGACTCAGCAATGCCGACCAGTACTCTCAAACGATGCATGCCGTTGAAGCTTGCGTCCATGCCGCCTGACTGACTGCCACACCCCATTATCGAGCGTTCACGAAAGACACGGGCCCCCGGTGACTGTTCAGGCAACTGCGCGACCCTGCGCAAAGCGGTTGCCGGCAGAGTGACCTGTTGTGCGGACAAACCTGATTGGAACGCTGCGTGAACAGCTTCAGATAAAGTGAAACTTCGAACACCGGAAGAAGGGAACATCCCCGAGGTTGCGCCCTGATCATGGAACTTCCATCCACAAGCGGCCAGAGTATCCATGAACACGCCGGACCATTGAGCGTGGTCCTTGGCGTGCGGAAAGTCCTCCTCTGCTGCAAGTTGAGCGAACAACACAGTGTCGAGCGTGTCCTGCCTGACTTCAGGCGGCAACAGCGTCGACAACAACAAAAGGCTGCAAGAGTTTATGACTATTGAGTACGCCATACGCTTTCCTTATTCGAGGGTGGCCAGAGACCAAAAGCCTCTGGCCTTGTCCCTTTACTTGCGTCGGCTGAAACGCTTGGCCAAAATTTCCTTGCGGTGAATACCGAGGTATTCTTCGATATCCGACTTGATGTACGCATAACGGGCAGGATTGAACGTTATGAATGACTTGCCATGGAAAATATTCAGAGAAGAAGTCTTCCAGTCCACGAACAGGAGACCGCCATCATTACCGCCTCCCTGGTGATCGACAGCCCCCACTGCGATCAGGATAATTCCGTTAGCCATTTGTTCACAGGGAATAGTGGACAAACGTACGCCTTCAGTATTCTTCGCTTGTGTATTAAACAGATTGATTGCTTCCGGCTCTTTCTTCAATGCAGCCAACGTAGAGTTGGTCAATGCACTGAGCGCCGTAGCGCCAGGAATGGCAGTCTTTGCGGCATCGACAGCGGCCTGGATAATATCGACCATGACATTATCCATCGTGATATTTAACGATGTGGCACTGTACTTTGAGTAACCTTTATCCGGAACGAAACAGCCCAGGTCTTCCATGCAGGACGTAAACGCATGGTACCAAGCCTTGGGGTCTTTATTTCCGGGCACCTCGATATTCGCTTCCATTTTCGACATGGTAATCAGGTTTTCAATGATCGCCATGTTTTCGATTGAGATTTGGTCACCATAACCGATCAGGCTGTTGCCCAGCACCAGTGCGTCCAACTCTTTGGTAGGGCTCGAAACGACCGAAGAGCTCAACGACATCGTGCGCGGTTGAACGGTCAATACACTTTTGCGCTTATTAATGCACGCCCTTACAAAATCAGCACTGTCAGAAACACTTACAGAACTTTCAAAATCGTCCATGAATACACTCCTTTATTTATCAATAATCGCTTCATCTGGAAGCGCACTGAAAACTAACGCAATTCATTCATAACTACCAACCACAACCAAATACAACATGTGTATATAACCTCAACACCCCGAAACCGGGAACAGACACGCACCACCGCCCAGGTCGTTACTGTTAAATAACGACCTGGACTTATGGAGTAGCAACAATGGTAATTATCAAATAGGGGTAAGCTTGTCGCCATAACTGCGTGGCGTGTACACCCATGTATTACCATCCAGGCGAGGGAACACACGCGTTGTCGAAGAGCCGATGAGTACCATCGTCCGCATGTCCACCTGGTCTACTTCCAATTGACCCAGCGTGATCACCCGCAACGTCTGACCCGGACGGCCAATATCCCGCCCCAGTACGACGGGAGTTCCAGGCTCACGGTGCTGGCGGATAATCTCCAGCGCCCGGCCAAGTTGCCAAGGACGTGAACGAGAAATCGGGTTATAGAAAGCCAGCGCAAGATCGGCTTGCGCAGCCAGGTCCAGACGTTTTTCGATGATCGACCAAGGCTTGAGGTTGTCCGACAGCGACAACACACAAAAGTCATGCCCCAAAGGCGCGCCAGCCTGGGCGGCGGTTGCCAGCGAAGCGGATACGCCCGGCAAGATTTCGAGCTCGACATTGTGCCAATGAGTATCCGTGGACTCGTGGAGCGCTTCGAGCACGGCGGCGGCCATGGCGAAAACGCCCGGATCGCCGGACGACACCACCACCACCGAGCGCCCCTGGGCCGCCAGTTCGAAAGCGTGGCGGGCACGCTGCATCTCTTCGCGGTTATCCGTGCAGTGCAGCACTTGATCCGCACGGAAGGGTCCGGCCATGCGCACATAGGTTTCGTAGCCCAGCACATCATTGGCGCGGGCCAGTTCAGCCCTCACCGCAGGCACCATCAGTTCGGCGGCGCCCGGCCCCAGACCAACCACCGCCAGACGCCCGCGCGCGCGGCCGATCTGCATCGGGTCCAATGGCTGCTCGGACAGTGCAACGGCAACGGTATCTTCACCCGTAATGGACACGACCGGCCCGATAGCCTGACGCGCCAGTTCGCAGGCACCGCCCTCAGCACGGGCAAAACGTAACGGCACCCCCAGTTCGAGTGCGGCCTCACGCAACGCAGGGCTGGCCATTGCGCTGTCGGGCGCCAGGAGACACGCCAGCGATTGCACAGCAATGCCGGCTCGCTGCAGCGCCTGACGCACCACGTTCGGCACATCGGTAACGTCGGCGCTGACCGCTACCAATACGCTATGCGGATAGATCAATAATTCGTTGGCCGCCGGCAAGCGCTCGACGTGACTGACATGCACCGCCAGCCGCGCCTGTGCATCCTCAGGCAGTTGCGCTTGCGCCAGCCACGGTGCCGAACCTTCGATGCGCACTGTCTCGCCGGCGAGCAGATCGGAAACGAAACGCTTGCCCAGTTCCAGATCGCCCAGGGTGTAGCCGCTGGGCGGGTTGAGCAAGCAAGTACCGAAGCGCAACTCTCCACTGGTGGTGATCGCCGGAGCAACGTCGAGATGGCTCGCAATCTCTCGCGCCATCACGTTGACGCCGCCCAGGCCACCGAGCAACGGCACCACCGCGCTACCGTCTTCGGCCACTGCCAGCACCGGAGGCTCGGCGCCTTTTTCAAGCAGCAACGGCGCCAGCGTGCGGATGACGATGCCGGCCGCGCACAAGGCGATGATCGGCGTGTCCTGTTGATACAGTTCTCGCAGGGTCGCACCGAACTCGTGATAGACACGGTCCGCGCCATCGACACGTTCGGCCAGCCCATGGATCAGGGCGCCGGGGTAAACCTGCTGTAGCCTGCGCGCGGTGGAGAGGCTGCCATTGCCGAGAATGACAATCGCCGGAACGGATCGGGTCATCAGCCTTGCCACCTTTCGCCGGGAACGATGATCAGCGAGAAATAAGGCGAAGACATGGGCTCCACCTGATCCAGCGGCACGATTTTCTGATTGGCCATGGTCGCGCGCTCGACGTACAACGCACGTTCGGCCAGACCCAGTTCTTCCAGCACCTGGCGCACCTTGGGAAAGTTGCGCCCCAGTTTCATGATCACCGCTGCGTCGGCGTCGGCCAGGCGACGCTTGAGTTCGTCATGGGGCAGCACGCCGGACAATACCGACAGGCTCTGATTGCGATACACCAGCGGCGCGCCGAGTACCGAGGCACCGCCGAGCATCGAACACACACCCGGCACGACTTCGGCCTGATAACGCTCGGCGAGCCGGTCGTGCAGGTACATGTAGGAACCGTAGAAGAACGGGTCGCCTTCGCAAATGACTGCCACGTCGCGACCGGCATCGAGATGCGTCGCCACTTCGGCGGCGGCGGCGTCGTAAAAGTCGCTGATCACTTGCTCATAGGACAGCGGCGCCGGCAACGCCTCAGTGGTTACCGGGTAAACCAGTGGCAACAGATTTTGTGCCTCTTGCAGATGCGCCTCGATGATGCCGAACGCATTACCCTTTTTACCCTTGGCGACGAAGTACGCCACCACCGGCGATTCGCGCAGCAGGCGCAGCGCCTTGACGGTAATCAGTTCCGGATCGCCGGGACCCACGCCAAGGCCAATCAAACGTCCTGGTTTGTGCATCATTCGATCTCCGTGGCGAGGGCATTGACGGCGGCGGCGGCCATGGCGCTACCGCCCAGGCGACCCTGCATGATGACGAAAGGCACGCCACGGCTGTCCGCCGCCAACGCCGCCTTGGATTCGGCGGCGCCGACGAAGCCTACCGGGAAGCCGAGGATCAATGCCGGTTTCGGTGCACCGGCGTCGAGCATTTCCAGCAGGTAAAACAGCGCGGTAGGCGCGTTGCCGATGACCACGACACTGCCCTCCAGATGCGGCCGCCACAGTTCCAGCGCAGCGGCGGAACGGGTGTTGCCCAGCTCTCGCGCCAGGTCCGGAACGCTTTCATCGCGCAAGGTGCAGATCACCTGGTTGTTCGCCGGCAATCGTGCACGGGTCACACCCTCGGAGACCATCCGCGCATCACACAGGATCGGTGCGCCAGCCGCCAGCGCATCCCGCCCGGCCTGGCCCGCGCCTGCGGAAAACTGCAAACCGTCGATTGCCTCGACCATGCCACAGGCGTGTATCACCCGAACCGCGAGTTTTTCCAGATCGGCCGGGATTCGCGCCAGGTTGGCTTCGGCGCGGATGATCGCGAAGGAGTTGCGATAGATCTCCTGACCGTCGCGGATGTAATCAAGCATCAAGGGGGCTCCGTGCGCGGGCGTCGAGCAACGTCGCGACCGCTTCAATAGTAAGGTTGCGTGCGTGCAGCGCGCCGAAACCGGGCTGCGCGGCATCGCGAAAATAGAGATCGTAACGGCCGATTGAAACGGCCAGCAGCGTGACCGGTGCGATATGCGCGGCGGCACAGGAGCGCGGGCAACCGCTCAGATGCACGTGCAGTACGTGCCCGTATCGCTGCAGCAGCCCGGCCAGTTGCAAGGCATCGCCCTTGGTGTCTGCCAGGCCTTTGCCGCATCCCACCGATCCGGTGCAGGCGATCAATCGTGATAACGCCAGATCGGGGCTACACAGCAGGCCCAGTTGCTCCAGGCGTAGAACGACTTCTGCGGCATGTTCATCGCGAACATTGGGCAACAGCAGGCTCTGCCAAGGGGTGAAACGCAGACTCGCGTCGCCAAACGCTTGCGCCAGTTCGGCGGTGCCACGGAGCATCGCGGGGTCAAGCCGTCCAAGAGGAGGCTGGGCGCCAATGTAGACCCGACCGGATTCAGCCTGCGGGCAAATGCCAATGTGCAGAGCGCCTGGGCGCGTGGTGCGGAGTCCATCGCAAATGGCTTGAAAACGTACCCGCTCGGCCAGTCGGGACAGAAAATCATCAGCCGAGTGCTCGGCCAACAAATGACGCATTCGCGATTGCTCGGGGCGTGCCAGTTCAAGGAACAAATCCAGCACCGCGACGACCAGGTCGTGACCATCGTTGAGCGTGACAGAGCCTGCGGGTGTGTCCGTTGGGCAACCCGCCAAGCCGAATGCCAGCCGACACTCACCGTCTCGCTCGAAGGCCGACAGCCACACATCATGGGGATGCTCAAGCATCGCCAAGGCCTCACCACCATCGAGTTGCACGGCGAACTTGGCGCTGAGGTCATGAAAACGTTCGTTCTGCTGCACCGTGGTCAGAATCCGATCGGCCAGCGGGCGAGTATCGAACAGCATTTGCCGATCGATGCCGGCTGTGGGACTCAGCATCAGATTGCGAACATCGTCGGCCGCCGCGCTGCCGGGTCCCAACCCGGCAGCCAGCAGGCGGTCGATCAAGGCTGTTTGTTGGCCGTCGATTCCGCGAATCTGCAAGTTGGCGCGGTTAGTTGCCTCGATTATGCCTCCGGCATAGAGCTCGGCTGCATCAGCGACAGCAACAGCCTGCTCTGAGCGGATGGCGCCACCACTGAGTTTGATTCGACATATACCGCCGTCCAACGCCTGGACGATACGCAACAACCCGGGACAGGCCGTAGGGCGTAAAGGGATGGGTGTCTGACGAGAATTCACAGGCTGACCGGTACAGGATAAAGGGCAGCATTATGCCTGCTTTGTCTGGCGGGATGAAAAGTCCGCAACGACAGACGACGAAACGCGCTCGATGCCGGCATCGGATTGCCTCGATCGACGTCAAGTCTTACTTGGGCAGCTCAGACATGAGTTTGGCGAAAACACTAACAGCCAGTATCAATTCCTTTTCTTTCTTTTATTTCATCGTGCTCGCGCAATCTGTACTTTCGTTTAAATGCGAAGACAACTAATCACACCTAAGACTTAAGACTCAGGAGAAGCACATGAATGAAAACAAAATAATCGGAATGTTGACTGGCCACAGTCTTGCTTCCTGCATGGAGACTCTCTCACTTCAAGATTACACCGACTTGACCGATTGCACGCAAATAGCCACAAAGTCCGCCGACATGCTCTGCAGCCGCTTCGTCGATTCGTCGACATGGCTGCATGAGTATGTAAAAACATTGGAGTTCCTCGGATGGTCTGTCTTTGAAGACGCCATTTTCACCCGCATCAGCCGTGTCATTTCGCATAGCGTTGCGGATTTTCTGGTCCAGAGCGCTCAGGGCATGCAGGACCCCCGACAAGGGAACGCCATGATTGACACCCTCGACGCGCTGAAACCCGACAAACCGGCGCTGGTTTCACTGGATGAAGAAAGTCTCATGGGGGAACGCTTTCAAGTTATTCCTGCGCGGTACGATTCGAAAGGCTTTCTGGAAATAGCAGTATTCAATCTTGAGCTGGTAGTCCGCACCAAGAGAAGCAGTTTCTTATTCTGGAACTGGGAAAATCAAGACGCAAAAGTCATACAGCGCCGGGCCAGCCTTAAACTTGACAGATACCGACTCGAACATAAAAGGCCGTTAATCGATAAGAAAATACACGAGATCGCAATGAAGAGATTCAACCTGCAAAAACGATAATTGAATCACTTCTTCTGCCACTTGGAAGGCTGACAACGCCAACCACGATTTCACCCGACAACCACAGGCGAATGACTTCCATACCGCGTTATCATGTGCGACCGCCAGCCGGACACGGTCCGGCACCCTGATGTTTGGCGTCGATTGATAGGTGAGGAACAGCATGACCCCGTGGCTGACAGTGGTAGGCATCGCAGAGGATGGCTTCAAGGGGCTTGGCAAAAATGCCCGACACGCCCTGCTGAACGCTGCGCGGATCATCGGTGGGCAACGGCAACTGGATTTGCTGCCAGCCTGCGTCCGTGGGCAACGGCAACTGTGGCCAAGTCCATTCACACTTGAACCGGTATTGACCCGGCGTGGCGAACCGGTATGCGTCCTGGCCAGTGGCGATCCGATGTTCTTCGGCGTGGGCGCCAGTCTTGCACGACACGTGCCCTGCGAGGAAATGCTGACGCTACCGGCGCCCTCTTCCTGTTCGCTGGCCGCCGCCCGGATGGGCTGGCCGTTGCAGGAAGTGGTCACGCTGTCAGTGGTTGCCCGCCCGATCGCCGCACTCGGCGCACAGCTGTTCAGCGGCGTGCGCTTGCTGGTGCTGAGCAACGATGGGCGCACCCCCGCCGCAGTCGCCGCGCTGCTGCGTGAACGAGGCTTTGGCCCGAGCCGTCTGACCGTGCTGGAACATTTGGGTGGCGAAGCCGAACGACGTATCGACGGCATCGCCAGCGACTGGGCCGACCCGGTCATCGCCGACTTGAACCTGATCGCGATCGACTGCCTTGCCGCCCCTTCCACACCCCGCCTGTCACGGCTGGCCGGCCTGCCAGACTCGGCCTTCAAGCACGACGGCCAGATCACCAAGCGCGATGTCCGGGCGATCACCCTCGCACGCCTGGCCCCGACGCCCGGCGAACTGCTATGGGATGTCGGCGCTGGCAGCGGCTCGATCGGTATCGAATGGATGCGTGCCCACCCGAGTTGTCGGGCACTGGCCATCGAGGCCGATGCAGGGCGGCAGCAATTGATCGAACATAACCGCGATGCCCTCGGTGTGCCTGGCCTGCAGCTGATTCGCGGCCATGCACCGCAAGCACTTCAAGACCTGGAACGTCCGGACGCGATTTTCATCGGTGGCGGCGTCACCCGCGAAGGCGTGCTGGACGCCTGTTGGGCCGCCCTCAAACCCGGTGGCCGGCTGATTGCCAATGCGGTCACATTGCAAAGTGAAATGACCCTGATGGCATGGCGTGAACAGCACGGCGGGGAACTGACGCGCATCCACATCGCGCAGGCGCAACCGCTGGGTGACTTCGATACCTGGCGTCAGGCCTTGCCGATTACTCTTCTGGACACGACGAAACCTCTCGATGCGTGACGAAACCGCCGAACAACCTGCCCCCCTGCGCAGTGGCCTGACCACTGGCAGTTGCGCCACAGCGACCAGTCTCGCGGCGGCTCGCCTGTTGCTCACCGGCGCGGCGGCGGACGCGGTACACATCATCTTGCCCAAGGGCAAACAAGTGCAGATGCGCCTGGAGTTCTGTCGGCTGACGAACGATAGCGCCGAAGCCGGCACGATCAAGGATGCCGGTGATGATCCCGACGTCACCCACGGTGCCTTGCTCTATTCCCAAGTGCGACTGCGCGCTGAGCCAGGTATTTGCTTCCTTGCCGGACACGGTGTCGGCACCGTCACCCGGCCCGGGCTGGTACTGGGCGTCGGTGAACCGGCGATCAATCCGGTGCCGCGCAAAATGATCAGCGATCACCTGACCCAACTCGCCGCAGAACACGGTTACAGCGGCGGCTTCGAGGTCACGGTGAATGTCGAAAACGGTGAAGCACTGGCATTGAAAACCATGAACCCGCGCCTGGGTATTCTCGGTGGCCTGTCGATTCTCGGCACCAGCGGCATTGTCCGGCCGTTTTCCTGCGCGGCGTACATCGCCTCGATTCACCAAGGCATCGATGTCGCCAAAACCAACGGTTACCTGCACATCGCCGCCTGCACCGGCAACGCCAGCGAAGACACCATGCGCCGGGTCTATGGCCTGCCGGAAATCGCCCTGATCGAAATGGGCGATTTCGTCGGCGCGGTGCTCAAGCATTTGCGCAAGGTGCCTGTGGATAAACTCAGCCTTTGTGGCGGCTTCGGCAAGATCAGCAAACTGGCCGCAGGGCACATGGACTTGCACAGTCGTCATTCGAGCATCGACTTGCCGCAGCTGGCCGAATGGGCCGCTGCAGTGGGTGCCGATGCAGCGTTGCAGCAAGGCATCCGTGATGCCAACACCAGTCAGCAGGCCTTGGCCATGGCCAGCGCCGCCGGTATCGCCCTCGGTGATGCGGTATGCCGTCACGCCCTGGCGTTTGCCCGTAGCGTGGTCCCGGCGCAGGTTCAGGTCGAAGTGTTCGCCATCGACCGCCAGGGCGGGATCGTCGGGCATGCGGGGGCTTTTCAATGAAACGAATGCTGTTGCTCGGTGGCGTGACCGAGGCCCTGGCCATTGCCCGAACCCTGGGGCCGCAGCACATCTATAGTCTGGCCGGCATCGGCCGCGTGCCGACGGATCTGAAATGTCAGGTTCGGGTCGGCGGTTACGGCGGTGCCGAAGGGTTGGCGCAATTCATTCGCGATGAAGGCATCGATCTGTTGCTGGACGCCACTCACCCCTACGCCGCACAAATCAGTCGGAACGCGGCAACTGCTGCACGTTCAAGCGGTATTCCCTGCTGGGCACTGCGGCGTCCGGCGTGGCAAGCACAGGCCGGTGATGACTGGCGGGAAGTCAGCGATTGGGCCGACTTGATCGAAGCCCTGAAACCGTTTCGCCGCCCGCTGTTCACCCTCGGCCGCGAACCGTTGCAGCACCTGGACGAAATTCCCCCGGAGCAATTCTGGACCCTGCGCGCCCTCGACGTTTATCCCGGCAACGAGCGCTGCGAAGTGATCGGTGCACGCGGCCCGTTCCTGATCGACGATGAGCGCGAGTTGTTCGAGCGTCGGCAGATCGACGTGCTGATCAGCAAGAACAGCGGCAGCACGGCGACCGAGCCGAAGCTGGACGTGGCGCGTGAGCGTGGGGTGCCGGTGCTGGTGTTGAAACGGCCGGTGTTGCCGGGGGTTGAGCGGGAGTTTGGTTCGATGACGGAAGTGTTACAAGTATTGAGAATGCAGCAATTTACATAGGGACTCTGATTACCATAGGTCATCGTCGCGAGCAGGTACGCTCCCACAGGATTGCGTTGTCTGGTTTTTGAGTGGGTGTCCACTGAGGTCTAGAAAATCTGAACAAAGCTTAAGTGGCACTGGCATTTTGAATTCACGACTATCATGAACACTAAGAACGGTCGACGCTGCGACACCACACCGCACGCCGCTTTTTTACTTATCGGCCCTGATCAGGCTAAATAGCCCGCGCCTGATCGCTCACCCACCGGATTTTGTCCCATGTCCCGACAACGGCTCGCAATTGCCTGGATAGCCTGCTTCGCAGTGCTGTTCAACATGCTCGCCATGCCGATGTCCGGAGCGATGGCGCAGTCGGCGAAGTCACCCGCCGAACAATTGTTGTGGGGCAGCTTTTGCACATCGAGCGGCACCAAAATGGTGGCGATCTCCCTGGACAAAATCGAACAAAAAGCCCCGCAAAACGACGATCATTCCAACATGCAGCACTGCTGGTGCTGCTCGGGCTCTGCTCCCTTGGTGGCGTTGCCCGGCCATGAACCGCGACTGTATTTCGCGCAGTTCGAGTCCAATCGAAGCCTGCCAGCGTCGTCGCTCAACACGCCGACACCGCGCCAGCAATGGCCAAGCCTCAATCCCCGTGCCTCCCCTCTGGTGTGATTTCTTCTCGCAATTGACCTGCGTTTCGAATCGTTCTGGAGAACTGCCATGTTGAACAAATTCATCGTTCTGGCCGCGTTGCTGCTGCCTGCCTGTTTTGCCAATGCCCACGAATACAAAGTTGGCGCCCTGGAAATCGCTCATCCCTGGTCGCAGGAACTGCCGCCCAATGCGCCGACAGTTGCCGCGTATTTCGTCATTCACAACGCGGGCAATACCGCCGACCGCTTGCTCAGCGTCGACTCGCCCCTTTCTGGCGAAGCGCAACTGCATGAACATGTGATGCAAAACGACCTGATGAAAATGCAACAGGTACCCAACGTGGATATCCCTGCTGGCGCCAACGTCACGTTTGCACCGATGGCCTACCACGTGATGCTGGTGAACTTGAAAGACCGTGGCCTGCTCGTCGATGGCAAGCGCTTTCCGTTGACCCTGCATTTCGAGAAGGCCGGTGACGTGACGGTTGAAGTGGCGGTGCAGAAGCAGCCACCCGAGGTCACGCACCAGCACGCGCACGCTCAGTAACCCGCTGAGCCGAATCCGTCCATGCGCACGTCAAGCGCCAGGTCATCCGCCCACCGCCATCAGCCTTCACGCCTGAGGAGCGGCAGCTGGATCAGCCTGTTCGCCATGCTGATGATCTTTATCGGTCCACTGATTTCTCAGTCGATGCCGATGGATCAGCGCGCTCCGATGTCGATGGACATGTCGATGGACATGAGCATGGACATGTCGGCAATGGAGCACGCCGACCACGGCACGCAACCACCGGCTGAACACTGCCCGCCAGCATCGGGGCACCATGCGATCTGGGAAAAATGCGGCTATTGCAGCCTGCTGTTCAATTGCCCGGCATTGACCGGCGGCGGATCCTTCGTCGCATTCAACATCCCGCCCGTCAAGACGTTCACCATCCCCTCCCCACGCCTGGGCCATGCCCGGCAAACCTTTTTCCCCGGTGCCCGCACCCGCGCCCCGCCCATCGTCGCGTAAACAGCCACCTCTGATTTCACACGGTTGAGAAGACAGCTCTGGTTGTCCGCCGTGTCGTTTACGACTGCTCGATGGAAATTGCAATGTCCAGGTTTTTTGCTGACACACGCTTGAGCCCTGCCCAAGTGTCTTTTACCCCGAACGAATCCATGATTCGTTTCAGGCACGCCACCGCCATTCTGTGCGGGGCCTTGCTGACACCTTCGGTGCTGGCCGATGAACACCCAGGTCATACTGAAGAACTGAGCCCGACGGTCATCACCGCCATTGCCCCGAGTTCGCCGCTGACCATCGTCACCAATCCGAAAGACCCGCGGCAACCGGTGCCGGCCAGCGATGGTTCGGATTATCTGAAAACCATCCCGGGATTCGCCCAGGTGCGCAATGGCGGTACCAACGGCGATCCGGTGCTGCGGGGCATGTTCGGTTCGCGCCTGAACATTCTCACCAACGGCGGCATGATGCTTGGCGCTTGCCCAGGGCGGATGGACACCCCCACCTCCTACATCTCACCGGAAACCTACGACAAGCTTACGGTCATCAAAGGCCCGCAGACCGTACTTTGGGGACCGGGGGCTTCGGCCGGCACCATCCTCTTCGATCGCGAACCGGAAAGCTTCGGCGAACTCGGCACGCGGGTTAACACCAGCGTGCTGGCCGGCTCCAATGGCCGTTTCGATAAAGTGCTGGACGCCGCTGCTGGCGGGCCACTGGGCTACGTGCGGGTGATTGGCAACACCGCCCAGGCCGACGATTACAAGGACGGCAACAACGACACCGTCGCCTCGCGTTATGACAAATGGAACGGCGATGTCGCACTGGGCTGGACCCCGGACGCCGATACCCTGCTGGAGCTGACCGCAGGCAAGGGTGACGGCGAGGCCCGGTACGCCGGTCGCGGCATGGACGGTTCACAATTCAAGCGCGAAAGCCTGGGCCTGCGCTTCGAGAAATCCAACCTCAGCGACGTACTGGAAAAGCTCGAAGCCCAGGTCTATTACAACTACGCCGACCACGTGATGGACAACTACACCCTGCGCACGCCGTCCGGTACCGGGATGATGGCCGGACCAATGGCGTCCAATGTCGACCGCCGGACCCTCGGCGCGCGAATCAAGGGCACCTGGCGCTGGGCCGATATGCAGTTGATCAGTGGGATCGACGCGCAGACCAACGAACATCGCCAGCGCAGCGCCATGGGTGTCGACGCCTACAAGGACCAGCCATACACCAAGGATGCCGACTTCCATAACTACGGGGTGTTCGGCGAATTGACCTGGTACGCCGCCGACCGTGACCGATTGATCAGCGGTGCACGCCTGGACCGCGCTTCGGCCAAGGATTACCGGCAGACCACCGGTTCAGGAATGATGACCCGACCGAACCCGACTGCCGATGACACCCGCGCGGACACCCTGCCCAGCGGTTTCATCCGCTACGAACACGACTTGGCCGACAGCCCGACCACGCTGTATGCGGGCCTGGGGCACACCCAGCGGTTCCCGGATTACTGGGAGCTGTTTTCACCCAAGTCCGGCCCCGCCGGTTCGGTGAATGCCTTCGACTCGATCAAACCGGAAAAGACCACCCAGCTCGACTTCGGCCTGCAATACAAGACCGAAGACCTCGAAGCCTGGGCTTCGGCTTATGTCGGACAGGTGCGCGACTACATCCTGTTCAACTACACCCCGACAATGATGGGCACGACCTCGCAAGCCGAGAACATCGACGCGCGGATCATGGGTGGCGAACTGGGCGCTGCCTACAACTTAACCGAACACTGGAAAGCCGATGCGACCCTGGCCTACGCCTGGGGCAAGAACAGCAGCGATGGCAGTGCATTGCCGCAAATGCCGCCGCTGGATGCGCGTTTTGGCCTGACCTACAGCGAAGACAACTGGAGCACCGGCGCACTGTGGAGAGTGGTCGCCGCGCAAAACCGTATCGACCAGAACAAAGGCAACGTGGTTGGCAAGGACTTCGACAAGACGCCGGGCTTCGGCGTGTTCTCCCTCAACGGCGCCTATCGGATCAACAGCCACTGGAAGGTCAGCAGCGGCATCGACAACCTGTTCGGCAAGGCGTACGCCGAACACTTGAACCTGGCCGGCAACGCCGGTTTCGGCTACCCGGCCAATGACCCGCAAGCCATAAAGGAGCCGGGGCGCACGCTCTGGACCAAGGTGGATATGAGCTTCTGAGAGCTTCGCGGGCAAGCCTCGCTCCTACAGCAGGAGCAAGGCTTGCCCGCGATCGGTTGTACAGCAACCGCAAAACAAACAACTAAAAGATCCAGCCAAGCGGAGCACACGTGATGAAACAGCCCAAAGTGAATTTCTACAACCTGGCCTGGCGCTGGCATTTCTATGCCGGATTGTTCGTTGCGCCATTCATGGTGATGCTGGCGCTGACCGGCACGATTTATCTGTTCAAACCGCAGCTCGACTCGCTGATGTACAGCAGCCTCCTCAACGTCCCGGCCGGCCATCACACGATCCCGGCCGATGACTTGCTCAAACGCGTAAAGGACTCGTATCCACAAGCGACGATCAAGCAATACCTGCCACCGGTCAACGCCGAGCGCAGCGCCCAGTTTGTCGTGATCAAAGACGGCACCGAGCTGAATGTGTTCGTCGATCCGTACCATGGCGACATTCTTGGCGAACAGGACGCCAAGAAGAACCTGCAAGCCATTGCCCGGGCGATCCACGGCGAACTGATGATCGGTACCGTCGGTGACCGACTGGTGGAACTGGCTGCCGGGTGGGGCGTGGTGCTGGTGGTTTCCGGGGTGTTCTTGTGGTGGCCGCGCGGTCAGGCAGCGGGCATCTTGTGGCCGCGCCTCAGTAGTCGTGGCCGCGTGCTGTGGCGCGACTTGCACGCCGTCACCGGTTTCTGGGGCGCATCCCTGTTGTTGGTGATGCTGCTGAGCGGCATGACCTGGACCGGGTTCTGGGGCCAACAATATGCGGCCGTGTGGAACGTGTTTCCGGCGGCGATGTGGGACGACGTACCGAAGTCCGACGTCGAAGCGCGCAGCCTCAACAGTGCCACGCGCCAGACTGTCCCTTGGGCCATGGAAAACACACCGATGCCGATGTCCGGCGCTCACGCCGAACACATGGCCCACGGTGGTGCCCAGGCTGGCCCGGCGGCGCCGAGCATCAGCTTGCAAGACGTGCAGAACATCGCCACCCAAGGCAAGGTCGAACCGGGTTACAGCATCACCTTGCCGACGACCGCCACCGGTGTTTTCACCATCGCGGTGTTCGCCGACGACCCGCGCAATGACGCCACGCTGCACGTCGACCAGTACACCGGCAAGGTCCTCGCCGATGTGCGCTACGAGCATTACGGCGCTGTCGCTCGCGCCACGGAAATCGGCGTGATGCTGCACGAAGGCAAGATGTTCGGTGTGGTCAACCAGATCATCGTGCTGCTGATCTGCCTGATGATCCTGCTCAGCGCCGTCAGCGGCGTGGTGATCTGGTGGAAGCGCCGCCCGCAAGGCAAGCTCGGTGTGCCGCCGCTGCGTCATGATCTGCCAAAGTGGAAAACCGCGATGGTCATCATGTTCGCATTGGCGGTGGCATTTCCGCTGGTGGGCGCTTCGCTGGTGGTGGTCTGGTTGCTCGATCGCCTGGTGCTGTCGCGCTTCATCCGGGAAACTGAAAGCGCCTCATCTTCATCGTGAGTCAGGCGAGATGCGCGGGAGCCTTGGCCCTGTAAACTGCCCGCGCGTCATCCTGGCAACTCAGGGTTACTTGCTGGCCTCATCGCGGGCAAGCCTGCTCCCACAGGGTCCATGTCTTACGCAATTTTTGTGATCGAAATAACACCTGTGGGAGCTGGCTTGCCAGCGAAGGGTCCGTTCGCTTCACCTAAAGAGTCACTGCATGACTTCGCTGAACCTCACAAATATTTCCTGGTCTCCCCTTGGTCACGGCCATTGTCATCACCAGTTCCAGCTGCGTGATGCCTCGCTGCGCGTGGCCGCCGGTGAGTTTGTCGGGTTGATCGGCCCTAACGGCAGTGGCAAGACCAGCCTGTTGCGTTGTGCGTGGCGCTTCAGCAAACCGCAAAGCGGCGAGGTCGGGCTCGGCCATCACAACGTCTGGAAGCAATCCTCGCGCTGGTGCGCGCAACGCATCGCCGTGGTGCTGCAGGAGTTCCCCGATGCCTTCGGGCTGACCGTCGAAGAAGTCGTCGCCATGGGGCGCACGCCGCACAAAGGCCTGTTCGATGGCGACACTGTCGAGGATCGAAACCTCGCCCTCCACGCTCTGGAATCAGTTGGCCTCAAGGGCTTCGAAGACCATGCGTTTACCACCCTGTCCGGCGGTGAAAAGCAGCGGGTGATCCTGGCCCGCGCGTTGGCCCAGCAACCGCAACTGCTGATCCTCGACGAGCCGACCAATCACCTTGATCCGCGCTATCAGCTGGAGCTGTTGCAGTTGGTCAAGCGCTTGAAGATCGGTACCCTGGCGAGCATCCATGACCTGAATCTGGCCGCGGCGTTCTGCGATCGGCTGTACGTGATCGATCACGGCCGCATCGTCGCTTGCGGCACACCGAAAGAAGTCCTCAACGCCGCGTTGTTACGTAACGTGTTCGGCGTCGAAGCGTTGATCGATGAACATCCCTTGCACGGCTACCCCCGTATTACCTGGATAACCCAACCATGAATCTGCTGCGTTCCAGTCTTTCCCTCGCGGTGTTGCTGGGCAGCGCCCAGGCGTATGCCGAGCCCACGCATTACCCGTTGACGGTGCAGAGCTGCAATCGTCAAGTGACCTTCCAGCAGGCGCCGAAACACGCGGTCAGCCACGACATCAACATGACCCAAATGATGCTCGCCCTTGGCCTCAAGCCACAGATGGTCGGGTACAGCGGCGTCAGTGGCTGGAAAGCGGTGACGCCACAGATGCAGAGCATCCTCGACGGCTTGCCGGAGCTGGCGGCCAAGTACCCGTCGGTGGAAACCCTGCTCAACGCCAATGTCGATTTCTTCTTCGCCGGTTGGGATTACGGCATGCGTGTCGGCGGTGACCTCACGCCGCAAACCCTGCAACCGTTGGGCATCAATGTCTACGAACTGACCGAGTCCTGCGCCTTCGTGATGAAGCGTCCACCGGCCAGCCTCGAAGACACGTACAACGACCTGCGCAACCTCGGCAGGATTTTCGACGTGCAGGATCGCGCCGATGCCGTGATCAGTGAAATGCAGGCGCAAGTCAGCAGGATTCGCAAAGGTCTGCCCGCCGATAAGCCCAGGGTCTTTCTCTATGACAGCGGTGAAGACCGGGCCATGACGTCCGGTCGCCTGGGCATGCCGCAAGCGCTGATCGATGCCGCCGGCGGGCAAAACATTCTCGCCGATGTCGACGCGAGCTGGACCCGGGTCAACTGGGAGAACGTGGTTGAGCGCAACCCGCAGGTGATCGTGATCGTCGACTATGGCGAAGTCACCGCCGAACAGAAGATTGAATTCCTGCGCAGCAACAAGGCGCTGCAATCGGTGGACGCGATCAAGCACCAACGCTTCATCGTCATTCCCTACGTGCAGGCCACCCCGGGGATCGACAACGTCCTGGCGGTGGAAACCCTGGCCAAGGGTTTGCACGGCGCATGATCAATCGTCGCTACGCCTTGTTGCTGATGGCCCTTGGCGCGCTGCTGCTGGTGTCGTGCGTGGTATCGCTGGGATTCGGCCCGGCGCGGGTGCCGGTGGACGTGGTCTGGCGGATTCTCCTGCACAAGTTGTTCGGCGTTGGTGTGCAGGAGTGGAGCGCCGGGCAGGCACATATCGTCTGGCTGATCCGCGTACCGCGCATGTTGCTCGGTGCGCTGGTCGGCGCCGGGTTGGCGCTGGTCGGCGCGGTGCTGCAAGCGGCGACCCGCAATCCGCTGGCCGATCCGCATCTGCTGGGGGTCACCTCCGGCGCAACCCTGGGCGCGGTGATCGTGATGTTGCATGTCGGTGAAATCGTCGGCTTGCTGACCTTGCCGTTTGCAGCATTCATCGGTGCATTGTTGAGCATGCTGGTGGTGCTGATGATCGCCAGCCGCCACGGTCGACTCGAAAGTGAACGCCTGCTGCTGTGCGGCGTGGCGGTGTCGTTCGTGATGATGGCGGTGGCCAACTTGCTGCTGTTCATGGGCGACCATCGCGCCAGTTCGGCGGTGATGTTCTGGATGCTCGGTGGTCTCGGGCTGGCGCGCTGGGAATTGCTCGCGGTGCCCGCCGCCAGCGTGTTGATTGGGTTGGTGCTGCTGCTGGGCATGGCTCGACCGCTCAATGCGTTGATGGCCGGCGAGCAGACTGCCGTGACGCTGGGATTGAATGCGCGATCCGTGCGGTTGCGAGTGTTCGTGATCGCTTCGCTGATGACCGGGGTGCTGGTGTCGATCAGCGGCTCCATTGGTTTTGTCGGGTTGATGGTGCCGCATATTGCGCGGCGACTGGTCGGCGCGGAACACCGTAGATTGCTGCCGGTGTGCGTACTGCTCGGCAGCGTGTTTCTGGTATGGGTCGACGTCGCCGCCCGGACGCTGATCGCGCCCGAAGACTTGCCCATCGGCGTGGCCACCGCCGCGATTGGCGGCTTGTTTTTCATCGGTTTGATGCGACGTCGTTAACATCATGTTTAATTAAAACAAACTAAAAACCACATGGATATCTGGAAAAGTCTCGTATTGAGTTGGCACTTAACAAATCCATGACCACGCTCATACTCCGCTCCAGCAAGTTACATAATAAAAACTTGCGCACATTAATGACGATTATTCCTACACCTTAACCGTCATAATTCTTACAGGAGCGGAAAGAGGTAACCATGTTCAAAAAACTCATCATAGCCATCGCACTTGTTTCAACGCCTGCATGGGCAGCCAAGCCACCCTTTACTGGCGTTGACTACAGCGGCCGATATCAATGTACCGGAATGGACAGTCATATCGGCCCGTTTGAAGGGGTTGTCGACATGAAACTCAATGCCGAACAAAGTACCGGCGAACATGGCGCCTACGGTTTTACCCTGACATTGCCCGACAACTCGCGGTATGACGGGTTTGCCGCCGCCAACTTGAATTCCCTGGCGATTTACTTTGCCCATACCGACCCGTCGCTCAAGGACTACGGTGTCGGGATAGCGAACATCGCGTCCACGCCTGACGGGAAAACTTCATTCACCAAGTACTACTACGGCCCGGAGTACGAAGGTGGCGGACATGGTTTTGAAACCTGCATCAAAAGCTGACACTCCTCGCTTACAAAACTGATACCCACTGTTGAATCCTGCTCGCGGTGGCGATCTTTCAGCCAGCGCAGATGTTGTCTGATCTACCGCTATCGCGAGCAGGCTCGCGCCTACAGTTTGATCGGCACGGCTCGCCCCAATCTGGCGCGGCCACCTGCACCAGCGCGCCAACAGCGTTCTCTCATGGTGCATCCCGCCAACACTCAATCGCTCTAAACCGACATTTTCCTACCTTTGCCCGACCGGGCACAGCCCTTGCTAAAGACCTTTCAGTAGTCCGCATCTGCCACCCAAGAAAATTCATAAGTTCATGGAGATCGCACAATGAAGCGTCGCAGTTTGATCAAGGCTTTCACACTTTCGGCAAGCATTGCCGCGATGGGCATGACCTGGACCGTCCAGGCTGCCGAGACCATCAAGGTCGGTATTCTGCATTCGTTGTCCGGCACCATGGCGATCTCCGAAACGTCGCTCAAAGACATGGCGCTGATGACCATCGACGAGATCAATGCCAAGGGCGGCGTGAACGGCAAGATGCTGGAGCCGGTGGTCGTGGACCCTGCGTCCAACTGGCCGCTGTTCGCCGAAAAGGGCCGCCAGCTGCTGACCCAGGACAAGGTCGCCGTGGTGTTCGGTTGCTGGACTTCGGTGTCGCGCAAATCGGTACTGCCGGTGTTCGAAGAGCTCAATGGCCTGCTGTTCTATCCGGTGCAGTACGAAGGCGAAGAGATGTCGCCGAACGTGTTCTACACCGGCGCCGCGCCGAACCAGCAAGCGATCCCAGCCGTTGAATATTTGATGAGTGAAGAAGGCGGCAGCGCCAAGCGTTACTTCCTGCTCGGCACTGACTACGTCTACCCGCGCACCACCAACAAAATCCTGCGTTCGTTCCTGCACTCCAAAGGTGTGGCCGACAAGGACATCGAAGAGGTCTACACGCCGTTCGGTCACAGCGACTATCAAACCATCGTCGCCAACATCAAGAAGTTCTCGGCCGGCGGCAAGACGGCGGTCATCTCCACCGTCAACGGTGACTCCAACGTGCCGTTCTACAAAGAACTGGCCAACCAGGGGCTCAAAGCCACCGACGTTCCAGTCGTGGCGTTCTCGGTGGGCGAAGAAGAACTGCGCGGCATCGACACCAAACCGCTGGTGGGCAACCTCGCGGCGTGGAACTACTTCGAATCGGTGGAGAACCCGGCGAACAAGAAATTCGTTGCCGACTGGAAAGCCTACGCCAAGAAACACAACCTGCCAGGCGCTGACAAAGCCGTGACCAACGACCCGATGGAGGCCACTTACGTCGGCATCCACATGTGGGCGCAGGCCGCTGAAAAAGCCAAATCCACCGACGTCGACAAAGTCCGTGAAGCCCTCGGCGGCCAGACCTTCGCCGCGCCGTCCGGCTACACCCTGACCATGGACAAGACCAACCACCACCTGCACAAGCCGGTGATGATCGGCGAGATCCAGGCCGACGGTCAGTTCAACGTCGTATGGCAGACCGAAGGCCCGATTCGCGCCCAGCCGTGGAGCCCGTTCATTCCGGGCAACGACAAGAAGCCGGAGTATGCGGTGAAGAGCAACTGAGTTATCCCGCTCAACCTGATCGTTCCCACGCTCTGCGTGGGAATGCCTCAACGGACGCTCTGCGTCCGCTTCAGGGACGCGGAGCGTCCCGGGCTGCATTCCCACGCGGAGCGTGGGAACGATCAAAACCAACCCCCAGTGGGAGCGGTTTTTGTGGCGAGGGAGCTTGCTCCCGTTGGACTGCGCAGCAGTCCTTTTTTGGGGCCGCTTCGCGTCCCAGCGGGAGCAAGCTCCCTCGCCACAAGAGCCAGCCTTCACATTAGTCCGAGCAAGGCGACTCTCTATGCCCACTGCCCTCTACCGCTTTCTCCTCGCCCTCGCGTTGTTGCTGCCGATGGCCACTCACGCCGGCGACGCCGAAGACTTCGTCGCCGCCAATCCCGTGCAGCAAGCCAAGTTGCTCGAAGCCTGGGCCGCGCAGCCCGATCCGGTCCGCGTCGAGCTGATCAATGCCCTGCAACAAGGTGTATTGACCGTCGACGGCCAACCGAAAACCTTGCGCCTGAACAATCGCTTGCGGGGGTTGATCGACACCGCCCTGGCCAGCCATCAGTTGCTCGCCGCCGACGCCAGACTGCGTCTGGCCGCTGCACAGCAACTACAGAAAAGCGCCAAACCGGCGCAGTTGAAATTCCTCGACCAGCAGCTTGCTGGCGAACAGGACGAAAGCGTCCATGCCGCACTGAGCCTTGCCCTGGCCAACCTGCAATTGGTCGATGCCGACCCGGCTGTGCGGCTGGCCGCTGTGCGCCTGCTCGGTGAAACCGGTGACCCGCTGGCCCGCACCCGGCTCGAAGGCTTGCTCGATCCCGCCGTTGAAACCGATGCCACTGTACGCACAGCGGCCGAAACCAGCCTGGCCCAGGTCAAACGCAAACTGCTGATCGGCGAGCTTGTGGGCCAGGCCTTCAGCGGCATGTCGCTGGGTTCGATTCTGCTGCTCGCGGCGTTGGGCCTGGCGATCACCTTCGGCCTGCTCGGCGTGATCAACATGGCCCACGGCGAAATGCTGATGCTCGGTGCCTACTCGACCTATGTCGTGCAATTGATGTTCCAGCGCTACGCGCCGCAGGCCATTGAGTTCTATCCACTGATCGCCTTGCCCGTGGCCTTTTTTGTCACCGCCGCCATCGGCATGGCGCTGGAGCGTACGGTGATTCGCCACCTCTATGGCCGCCCACTGGAGACCCTGCTCGCCACCTGGGGCATCAGCCTGATGCTGATTCAACTGGTGCGTCTGGTGTTCGGCGCGCAGAACGTTGAAGTGGCCAACCCCGCGTGGCTGTCGGGTGGCATTCAAGTGCTGCCCAATCTGGTTCTACCGTACAACCGCATCGTCATCATCGCGTTCGCCCTGTTTGTGGTGGTGCTGACCTGGCTGCTGCTGAACAAGACACGCCTGGGCCTGAACGTGCGCGCCGTCACCCAGAACCGCAACATGGCGGCCTGTTGCGGCGTGCCCACCGGACGCGTGGACATGCTCGCCTTCGGCCTCGGTTCGGGCATTGCCGGTCTGGGTGGCGTTGCGCTGAGCCAGATCGGCAACGTCGGCCCGGATCTTGGCCAGAGCTACATCATCGACTCGTTCCTGGTGGTGGTGCTCGGCGGCGTCGGGCAATTGGCCGGCAGCGTGTTCGCCGCGTTTGGCCTGGGGATCGCCAACAAGATTCTCGAACCGCAGATCGGCGCCGTGCTCGGCAAGATCCTCATCCTCGCGCTGATCATTCTGTTCATCCAGAAACGTCCGCAAGGTCTCTTTGCACTGAAAGGACGGGTAATCGACTGATGAACCAGCCTCTGATTGTCACGGCTACCCAAAAGGCCGGCCCGAAAGTCACGATCGCTGTCGGCGCGGTGATCCTCGCCCTGCTGCTGGCATTGCCGCTGCTGTCGTTGCTACCGGTGGACAGCACGTTGCATGTATCCGCCTACACGCTGACGCTGGTGGGCAAGATTCTCTGCTACGCCATCGTTGCCCTGGCGCTGGACCTGGTCTGGGGTTACGCCGGCCTGCTGTCCCTGGGCCATGGTCTGTTCTTCGCCCTCGGCGGTTACGCGATGGGCATGTACCTGATGCGCCAGGCCTCGGGAGATGGCTTGCCGGCGTTCATGACGTTCTTGTCGTGGACCGAGCTGCCGTGGTTCTGGACCGGCACCAGCAGCTTTCTCTGGACCCTGTGCCTGGTCGTTCTGGCGCCGGGGTTGCTGGCTCTGGTATTCGGCTTCTTCGCCTTCCGTTCGCGGATCAAGGGCGTGTATTTCTCGATCATGACCCAGGCCCTGACCTTCGCCGGGATGCTGCTGTTTTTCCGCAACGAAACCGGCTTCGGTGGCAACAACGGCTTCACCAACTTCCGCACGATTCTCGGCTTCGGCATTACTGAACCCGGCACCCGCGCCGTGCTGTTTTTCGCCACGGTGCTGTTGCTGGTGGCGAGCCTGTACATCGGCTGGCGGCTGGCGCAAAGCAAGTTCGGCCGAGTGCTGACCGCGCTGCGCGATGCGGAGAATCGCTTGATGTTCTGTGGCTACGATCCGCGTGGTTTCAAGTTGTTCGTGTGGGTGTTGAGCGCTGTGCTATGCGGTTTGGCCGGCGCGTTGTATGTGCCGCAAGTCGGCATCATCAACCCGAGTGAAATGTCGCCGACCAACTCGATTGAAGCGGCGGTGTGGGTGGCCCTCGGCGGTCGTGGCACCTTGATCGGTCCGTTGCTCGGTGCCGGCGTGGTCAACGGCATGAAGAGCTGGTTCACCGTGGCGTTCCCCGAGTATTGGCTGTTCTTCCTCGGTGCGCTGTTCATTGTCGTGACCTTGTATTTGCCCAAAGGCGTGATCGGTTTGCTGAAAAAGAGAGGTGAGCAATGAGAGTCACTGCGACGGCGCAATTCATGCTCGAACCCGCGTTCTTCCCCGTGGAGCCCAACAAGGACGCCGGCACCAGCCGCGACACCATCGGCCTTGGTCAACGCGCCGGCAAGGGCCTGAACACCCGCCACGGCACCATCCTGACCCTGGAAGACATCAGCGTCAGCTTCGATGGCTTCAAGGCCCTGAACGATCTGAACCTGTACATCGGCGTCGGCGAACTGCGCTGCATCATCGGCCCCAACGGCGCGGGCAAGACCACGTTGATGGACGTGATCACCGGCAAGACCAGGCCCAGCCACGGCAAGGCCTGGTTTGGCGAAACCCTGGACCTGACACAGATGAGCGAAGTGCAGATCGCCCAGGCCGGTATCGGCCGCAAGTTCCAGAAGCCCACAGTGTTCGAGGCCCTGAGCGTTTTTGAGAATCTGGAGCTGGCGCAGAAAACCGACAAGTCAGTGTGGGCCAGCCTGCGGGCGCGGCTCAATGGTGAGCAAAAGGATCGCATCGCTGAAGTGCTCGACACCATTCGCCTGACCGCGTCGGTCAATCGCCCCGCCGGATTGCTGTCCCACGGGCAAAAGCAGTTTTTGGAGATCGGCATGTTGCTGATGCAGGACCCGCAATTGCTGCTGCTCGACGAACCGGTCGCGGGCATGACCGACGCCGAAACCGAATTCAC
>NZ_RCOB01000131.1:0-884 GCF_004307665.1 Pseudomonas sp. Sample_16 | reverse complement strand
CACTTGCAGCTGATTGATGCGGTTGGTTTCCAGGCCGTCGATGTCCTTGAGGAAACCCGGTGCGCGAATCCCCGCCGCCCAGACCTTCAGGCTGGCCTTGATCACGTTGCCGTCGGCGGTGATCAGGCTGTCGGCCGTCACTTCGCTGACCGCTGCGTTGGTCATCACGTTGACCCCGAGTTTCTCCAGGGTTTTATGCACAGGCCCGCCGATGCGTTCCGGCAGCGCTGGCAGTACCCGTGGACCGGCTTCGATCAGGGTGATGTGCATGTTTTCCGGTTTGATCCGGTCCAGGCCATAGGCTGCCAGCTCATGTGCCGCGTTGTGCAGTTCGGCGGCCAGTTCGACCCCGGTGGCACCGGCGCCGACGATGGCCACGCTGATCTGCTCGACTTTGTCGGTCTGCCCGGCATGGGCGCGCAGGTAGTGGTTGAGCAATTGCTGGTGGAAGCGTTCGGCTTGTTTGCGGGTATCGAGGAACAGGCAGTGCTGGGCCGCGCCCAAGGTGCCGAAGTCGTTGGTGGTGCTGCCGACGGAGATCACCAGCGAGTCGTAAGGTACTTCGCGGGCGGGCACCAGTTCCAGCCCGGCTTCGTCATAGGTGGCAGCCAGCTGGATTTTCTTGTTCGCACGATCGAGCCCGCTCATGCGCCCCAACTGAAACTCGAAGTGGTTCCATTTGGCTTGGGCAACATAGTTGAGTTCATCTTCGGAGGAGTTCAGCGACCCGGCCGCCACTTCGTGCAACAACGGTTTCCAGATGTGGGTCAGGTTCGCGTCGACCAGCATCACGCTGGCCGTACCGCGCTTGCCCAGAGTCTTACCCAGACGGGTAGCCAACTCCAGACCGCCGGCGCCGCCGCCGACAATGACAATACGATGGG
>NZ_RCOB01000153.1:0-890 GCF_004307665.1 Pseudomonas sp. Sample_16 | reverse complement strand
AAAGGATTAAATCGTGAAGCTACAATATCTCATCATTCCTTTGATGTGTCTTGCGTTGGCAGCTTGCCGCGATCCGGATCCTAAGAGTGTTTCACTGCCCACGAACAATAATAGCGTGTTGGATGTCATCGATGCCTACCAGGCGAAAAGAGCCATTCAAGCCCTCAGTGAAACTGACCGAACGCTACTGCAAACCTACTTAGTCCGCACTGCTATGGATTACGCGCTCGGTGAACACAAAGGAAAGCCCATAAATATCGGCGAGGCGATCATCGCCCAGCAAGTATGGCTGGATGAACAAAACGCTAAGGCGGCCAAGCAGCAAGCCATTAAGGAAGAGGAGGAAGCCGCCAAGCAGCAAGCCATCCGTGAGGCAGAAGTAGCTCAGCAGCAAGCTATAAAGGATAACGAAACCAAACAACGCGCGCTTTTGGAGGAAATTAGCAAACAAAAAACTGAAGCCTTGGCTATCATGAATGCTGCACTAACAGCCAACTTGGTTTCATTTAAATTAGAGAAAAAAAATTACAAGAAAAAAATCTACTCCGACTATATTGACATCGAGCTCGTTATAAAAAACAACGGTGAAAGCGAGTTGTCTGGATTTAAAGGTGCATTAGTAATCAAGGATATGATGGGCAATCCCGTAAAAACGCTCGAAATCTCAGCCTCTCTCGAAGTCGAGCCCGGGCAAGCTGTGTTATACACAACTAAGTTTGACCATAACTCGCTGCTGGAAGAGGATAAATTGCTCGCCACGTTAGATCTGGAAAAAGTACATTATGAGTGGATTCCCAGCGTGTACACGTTCAAGAGCGGCGAAACGCTTAAAATGCCTACCTAGCAAAACTGCTACTTTTCTATCGAAACAGTATTCGCCCCTGATGGAA
>NZ_RCOB01000200.1:47961-63363 GCF_004307665.1 Pseudomonas sp. Sample_16 | reverse complement strand
TGTCCTCTGTCCCTGTGGGAGCTGGCTTGCCAGCGATGACGGCCTGCCAGCCAACAAACTTCTCCCAGATACCCCTAAGCCGCACTGAAACCCGACGCCACTGGTCAACTATTTACAAAGCAACCTAACTATTACGTTGACATTCACTGTCTAGGCAGTAACATCTCGACATACATTCACTGCCTAGGCAGCTAATCGGTGTTCAGATGAAACATTTCGCGCCAGACGACTTTCACAACTGCCATCTCGGTCTCCTGCTGGGGCGTGCCGCATTGCTCAAGGACCGGATCATTGACACGCACATGGAACCTCACGGCATCACCGCCGCGCAGTTCAAGGTGCTGATCATCATGGCCCAGTACGGTGTCGATTCACCGGGTGAGTTGTGTCGGCACCTGTCGCTGGACAGCGGCTCGATGACTCGCATGCTCGATCGTCTGGAACAGAAAGGCTTCCTCGCGCGCCAACGCTCCGAGGCGGATCGCCGGCAAGTGCAGTTGGTGCTGACGGAACAAGGCCAGGCCTTGGCGAATCGTCTGCCGAACATCGGTGCCGAGGCCATGAACGAACTGGCGGGCGCCATCAGCCCGGAAGAACTGAAAACCCTGGAACTGATCCTGAAGAAAATTCTGCTGGCAGCCGGTGACTCAATCACCGTGCTGCGCTTGGGTGGTAACAATGAACAGTAAAACCTTGCGCACCGGCCTGAGTCTGGTGCTGTTTGCCATGAGCCTGGCCGGTTGCGCCAGCTACAGCGGGCTGCACACCGTAGGTGTCAGCCTCGAGGCAAAAAACCTCAAGGCCGGGCAATCCCTCAGCGGCGTGACGCTATCGCCCGCAGCCTGGCCGAAAAGCGATTGGTGGAAGAGCCTGGGTGATCCGCAACTCGATGGCCTGATCCGCGAAGCACTGCGCGACAGCCCCGACATGCAGATCGCCGACGCCCGCACCCATCAGGCCAGCGCCGCCGCCTACGCCGCCGATGCCGCACGCATGCCGACCCTCGATGCCAGCGCCGGTGTCAGCCGTTCGCGACTGGCGCGGGATCAGGACCCGCTGGGGCAGGGTGGCAACTATTCCACCGTGCGTAACATCGCTGCCAGTTTCAATTACAACTTCGATCTCTGGGGTGGTCAGCGCGACGCCTGGGAAGCCGCGCTGGGCCAGGCTCGCGCCGCTGAAATCGACCAGCAGGCGGCGCAACTGACCTTGTCCGCCGATGTTGCGCGTGCCTATAGCGATCTGGGGCAGGCGCACATCGTCTACGACCTGTCCGCCGAAGACCTCAAGCGCACCCGGCAAATGCTCGACCTGAGCCAGCGCCGCCTGAGTTCCGGGATCGACAGCCAGTATCAGTTCCAGCAGACCGAAAGCCTGGAAGCGACCTCCGAAGCCAATCTGATCGACGCCGAAAAACGCCTGCAATCCGCCAAGATCGCCTTGGCGGTGTTGCTGGGCAAAGGTCCTGACCGCGGCAATGAAATCGCCCGGCCGAACATTCTCAAGCCGGGTGCCGTGGCGTTGCCGTCGGTGCTGCCGGCCGAGTTGCTGGGTCGCCGCCCTGACCTGGTGGCCGCGCGCTGGCGGGTCGAGGCGGCGAGCAAAAACATCGACGCCGGCAAGACGCAGTTCTATCCGAACCTGAACCTCAGCGCTGCGGCCGGTACCGAATCGTTGTTGGGCGATGCAATGTTCGGTTCGGCCAGCCGTTTCTTCAATGTGGCGCCGACCATTTCCGTACCGATTTTCGACGGTGGCCGGTTGCGTGCCGACCTCGACTCCCGCGACGCCGACTACGACCTGGCGGTGGCGCAGTACAACAAAAACCTGGTGAAAGCGCTGGGGGATGTCAGTGACAGCATCAACCAGTTGCGCGATGTCGGCCGGCAGATTGCCGCCCAGCAACACGCCACCGACATCGCCCAGGATTCTTACAACACCGTGGTCCAGCGTTACGGTTCCGGCATCGGTAACTACCTGGACGTGCTCAGCATCGAGCAGCAACTGCTCCAGGCCCAGCGGCAGCTGGCCAACCTGAATGCCGAGCAGATCGATCTGTCGATCCAACTGATACAGGCGCTGGGTGGCGGGTTTCAGCCTGAGGCCATTGCCTCGGCCAACACTGCTCCAGCCACGCTGACTCACTAATTCAAGGTACTTGTCATGGCCACTGCCGATACAACTCAATCCCCGCAAACCACCCCGGCCAATCCCAACGCGGGCAAGCGCAAGTTCCTGTTGCTGGTGCTTGCCATGGTCGTCGTGCTCGGCGGTGCGGGCGTCTGGGCTTACCACGAATTCTTCGGGCGCTGGAGTGAAAGCACCGATGATGCCTATGTAAATGGCAACGTGGTGGAAATCACTCCGCTGGTCACCGGCACCGTCGTGAGCATCGGTGCCGATGACGGCGATCTGGTCCAGGAAGGTCAGGTGCTGGTGAATTTCGACCCCAACGACGCCGAAGTCGGGTTGCAAAGTGCCCAGGCCAATCTGGCGCGCACGGTGCGTCAGGTGCGCGGCTTGTACAGCGACGTCGACGGCATGAAAGCGCAGGTCAACGCCCAGCAAGCCGAAGTGCAGAAAGCCCAGGACAACTTCAACCGCCGAAAAAACCTCGCCGTCGGCGGGGCGATTTCCCAGGAAGAACTGTCTCACGCTCGTGACGACCTGACCTCTGCGCAAAACGCCTTGGCCAACGCGCAGCAGAAGCTCAAGACCACCAGTGCTCTGGTCGATGACACCGTGGTGTCCTCGCACCCGGACGTGATGGCCGCTGCCGCACAGTTGCGTCAGGCTTACCTGAACAATGCCCGCAGCACGTTGATCGCGCCGGTGACCGGTTACGTGGCCAAACGCACCGTGCAGCTGGGCCAGCGGGTGCAGCCGGGTGAAGCGCTGATGGCGGTTATCCCCCTGAATCAGTTGTGGATCGACGCCAATTTCAAGGAAACCCAGCTGCGTGACATGCGTATCGGTCAGCCCGTGGAAATCGAAACCGACCTCTACGGCAGTGACGTGAAATACAGCGGCACCATCGACAGCCTCGGCGCCGGTACCGGTAGCGCGTTTGCCTTGCTGCCCGCGCAGAATGCCACCGGTAACTGGATCAAGATCGTGCAACGGGTGCCGGTACGGATTCACGTCAACGCCGAAGAACTGGCCAAACACCCCTTGCGGGTCGGCCTGTCGACCGTGGTGGATGTGGACTTGCACGACCAGAGCGGCCCGGTGCTGGCGCAACAGCCCCCGCAAAAAGCTTCGTTCAGCACTGGCATTTATGACCGTCAACTGGCCGAAGCCGACGCCATGATCACGCAGCTGATCCACGACAACAGCGCCGCGGTCAGCAAGACCGCCCACCGCTGAGATCACACTCCTCAGGTGCGGGCCTTTGTGGCGAGGGAGCTTGCTCCCGCTCGGCTGCGAAGCAGTCGTAAAGCTTTTAGGGCCGCTTCGCGCCCCGGCGGGAGCAAGCTTCCTCGCCACAAAGGCCCGCTCCATAGCGTCAATCAGGTGTCAAAGGATTCGCAATGAGCAATAACGCGTCTTTCACCCCGCCCAGCCTGCTGCTGAGTACCATCGGCCTGTCGCTGGCGACCTTCATGCAAGTGCTCGACACCACCATCGCCAACGTGGCGTTGCCGACGATTTCCGGCAACCTCGGGGTGAGTGCGGAGCAGGGCACCTGGGTGATCACTTCGTTTGCGGTGAGCAACGCCATCGCCCTGCCGCTGACCGGTTGGCTGAGCCGCCGTTTTGGTGAAGTGAAGCTGTTCGTCTGGGCCACGTTGCTGTTCGTGATCGCGTCGTTTCTGTGCGGGATCTCGACGTCCATGCCGGAACTCGTAGGGTTCCGAGTCCTGCAAGGCGTGGTCGCGGGGCCGTTGTATCCGATGACCCAAACGCTGCTGATTGCGGTCTATCCCCCGGCAAAACGGGGGATGGCCCTGGCGCTTTTGGCGATGGTCACGGTGGTGGCACCGATTGCCGGGCCGATCCTCGGCGGCTGGATCACCGACAGTTACAGCTGGCCGTGGATCTTCTTCATCAACGTGCCGATCGGCCTGTTCGCCGCGTGGGTGGTGACCCAACAGATGAAGAAGCGTCCGGTGGTCACCAGCCGCCAGCCGATGGATTACGTCGGCCTGATCGCCTTGATCATTGGCGTCGGTGCCTTGCAGATTGTGTTGGATAAAGGCAACGACGCCGACTGGTTCGAATCGAGCTTCATCGTCATCGGTTCGGTGATTTCGGTGGTTGCTCTGGCATTTTTCGTGATCTGGGAAATGACCGACGAGCATCCGGTGGTCAACCTGCGGCTGTTTGCTCACCGAAACTTCCGCTACGGCACCATCGTGTTGATTCTGGGGTATGCCGGGTTCTTCGGGATCAACCTGATCCTGCCGCAATGGTTGCAGACGCGACTGGGCTACACCGCAACCTGGGCCGGTTTTGCCGTGGCGCCGTTGGGCATCTTGCCGGTGCTGCTGTCACCTTTTGTCGGTAAATACGCGCCGAGGTTCGATATGCGCTTGCTGGCAGGGCTGGCGTTCCTGGCCATCGGCCTGAGCTGTTTCATGCGCGCCGGGTTCACCAACGAAGTGGATTTCCAGCACATCGCCATGGTGCAGCTGTTCATGGGCATTGGCGTGGCGCTGTTCTTCATGCCGACCCTGACCATCCTGCTCTCGGACCTGCCGCCGCAGCAGATTGCCGATGGCTCCGGGCTGGCAACGTTCTTGCGCACGCTGGGCGGCAGTTTTGCGGCATCGCTGACCACCTGGATCTGGATTCGCCGGGCGGACCAGCACCATGCGTATCTGACCGAAAGCATCACCCAGTTCGACCCGGTAACCCGCGAGACGTTGACGCAGCTGGGCGGGGCAGGGGCCAAGGCCTACACGCAACTGGATCAGATGGTGATCAGCCAGGCGTACATCATGTCCACGGTGGATTACTTCACCCTGCTGGGCTGGATGTTCATGGGGCTGATACTCATCGTGTGGCTGGCCAAGCCGCCGTTTACCGCCAAGGCCGGGCCTGCGGCGTCTGCCGGGCATTGAGTCAAACACGAAACAGATCGTTCCCACGCTCTGCGTGGGAATGCCTCTACGGACGCTCCGCGTTCGGCTTTTGATTGGGGACGCGGAGCGTCCCGGGCTGCATTCCCACGCAGAGCGTGGGAACGATCATTGCGCTGGCGGGGTGAAATCAAACGGCGCCAATGCAAAGCCTTGCTCATCGACCTGCAACGCCCAACCCTGACGATCCCAATCCCCCAGCACAATGCGCCGTGCCGCCTGGTCGCCCAGTTGCAGCTTGTGGATGGCGGGCCGGTGGGTATGGCCGTGGATCAGCGTTTTCACGCCGTACTGCTGCATGATCCGCGGAATCTCCAGGGGCGTGACATCGACGATGTCATTGGCCTTCATTCGGGTTTGTGCGCGGCTTTCACTGCGCAGCTTGCGCGCCAGCTTATGCCGGGTGCTCAAGGGCAGATGACGCAGGATGAACAGGGTGATCGGGTTGCGCAGGTAGCGACGCAGCTTCATGTAGGCTTCGTCGCGGGTGCAGAGGCTGTCACCGTGCATCAACAGCACCGGCTCGCCGTTGAACTGCACGACGCTCGGGTCCTTCAGCAAGGTGCAGCCAGCCTGTTTGCAAAAGGCCTGGCCCAGCATGAAGTCGCGATTGCCGTGCATCAGAAAAATCGCCGTGCCGCTGTCGCTCAATTCGCGCAGGGCCTGGCAGATGGAACGCTGGAAAGGGCTCATGGCGTCGTCGCCAATCCACGCCTCGAAAAAGTCGCCCAGGATGTACAGCGCACTCGCCGAGCGGGCGCGTCCGGCAAGCAAATCCAGAAACGCCCGGGCAATGTCCGGGCGCTCCTCTTCCAGATGCAAGTCTGAAATCAGCAATATCACTCAATGATCTCGGCTTTCTCGATGATCACGTCGTCTGCTGGTACGTCCTGGTGGCCGGCCTTGGAAGTGGTGGCCACGCCTTTGATCTTGTCGACGACGTCGGTGCCGGCGGTCACTTTGCCGAATACCGCGTAACCCCAGCCCTGAACGTTCTTGCCGCTGTGGTTGAGGAAGCTGTTGTCAGCCACGTTGATGAAGAACTGCGCGGAAGCCGAATGCGGCTCCATGGTACGGGCCATGGCGACGGTGTACTTGTCGTTGGAAAGACCGTTGTCAGCTTCGTTCTGGATGCTTGGACGCTTGTCTTTCTTTTCTTTCATGCCTGGCTCGAAACCGCCGCCCTGGATCATGAAGTTACCGATGACACGGTGGAAAACGGTGTTTTCGTAGTGACCGGCTTTGACGTACTCGATGAAGTTGGCAACGGTGATCGGTGCCTTCTCAGCGTTCAGTTCCAGGACGATGTCGCCATGGTTGGTGGTCAGTTTGACTTGGGTCATGATTACTACTCTTTCAAGGAATTCGTGGATTTTGGGACTTCAGCGTCCCGTCACCGGTTCAGCCTTTTGCGGCCGAGACGCGCAGTTTAGCGTGACAGACGCGAATTTCGAGGCTGTTTTTCATTTACGGTTCATTAAATGCGACCGTTTGCAGGTGCGCTCTGTCAGGTGCTTGACGGCATCGGCTATGATAGCGGCTTTGTTTTGTCCGGCCTTCATTACGGCCACGCACTTGTACGTTCAAGGATCCTATGAGCAAGCCCACTGTCGACCCTACCTCGAATGCCAAGACCGGCCCAGCCGTGCCGGTCAACTTCCTGCGGCCGATCATCCAGGCAGACCTGGACTCGGGCAAGCACACGCAGATCGTCACCCGTTTCCCGCCTGAGCCCAATGGCTACCTGCACATCGGTCACGCCAAGTCGATCTGCGTGAACTTCGGCCTGGCCCAGGAGTTCGGCGGCGTCACGCACCTGCGTTTCGACGACACCAACCCGGCCAAGGAAGACCAGGAATACATCGACGCAATCGAAAGCGACGTCAAATGGCTGGGTTTCGAATGGTCCGGCGAAGTGCGCTACGCCTCGCAGTATTTCGACCAGTTGCACGACTGGGCGGTGGAACTGATCAAGTCCGGCAAGGCCTATGTCGACGACCTGACCCCTGAGCAAGCCAAGGAATACCGTGGCAGCCTGACCGAGCCGGGCAAGAACAGCCCGTTCCGCGACCGCAGCGTCGAAGAGAACCTGGACCTGTTCGCCCGCATGAAGGCCGGCGAATTCCCGGACGGCGCACGTGTGCTGCGGGCCAAGATCGACATGGCGTCGCCGAACATGAACCTGCGTGATCCGATCATGTATCGCATCCGTCACGCGCACCACCACCAGACCGGTGACAAGTGGTGCATCTACCCGAACTACGACTTCACCCACGGTCAGTCGGACGCCATCGAAGGCATCACCCATTCGATCTGCACCCTGGAGTTCGAAAGCCACCGTCCGCTGTACGAGTGGTTCCTCGAAAACCTGCCGGTACCGGCCAACCCGCGCCAGTACGAGTTCAGCCGCCTGAACCTGAACTACACCATCACCAGCAAGCGCAAGCTCAAGCAACTGGTCGATGAAAAGCACGTCAATGGCTGGGACGACCCGCGCATGTCCACGCTGTCGGGCTTCCGCCGCCGTGGTTACACGCCGAAATCGATCCGCAACTTCTGCGAAATGATCGGCACCAACCGTTCCGACGGCGTGGTCGACTTCGGCATGCTCGAGTTCAGCATCCGTGACGACCTCGACCAGAGCGCGCCGCGTGCCATGTGCGTGTTGCGTCCGCTGAAAGTCGTGATCACCAATTACCCGGAAGGCCAGGTCGAGAACCTCGAACTGCCGCGTCATCCGAAGGAAGACATGGGCGTGCGCGCCTTGCCGTTCGCCCGCGAAATCTACATCGACCGCGAAGACTTCATGGAAGAGCCGCCGAAGGGCTACAAGCGCCTGGAACCGGCTGGTGAAGTGCGTCTGCGTGGCAGCTACGTGATACGCGCCGACGAAGCGATCAAGGACGCCGACGGCAACATCGTCGAGCTGCGTTGCTCGTACGACCCGGACACCCTGGGCAAGAACCCGGAAGGCCGCAAGGTCAAAGGCGTGATCCACTGGGTGCCGGCCGCTGCCAGCGTCGAGTGCGAAGTGCGTCTGTACGATCGTCTGTTCCGTTCTCCGAACCCGGAGAAGGCCGAAGACAGCGCCAGTTTCCTGGACAACATCAACCCTGATTCGCTGCAGGTACTCACCGGTTGTCGTGCTGAACCCTCGCTGGGCAACGCACAGCCGGAAGACCGTTTCCAGTTCGAGCGCGAAGGCTACTTCGTCGCAGACCTGAAGGACTCGAAACCCGGTCAGCCGGTATTCAACCGTACCGTGACCCTGCGTGATTCGTGGGGCCAGTGATTCAAGGAAGTTAACGTGCTAACGATTTACAACACGCTCACCAAGAGCAAAGAAGTCTTCAAGCCGCTCGATGGCAACAAGGTGCGCATGTACGTGTGCGGCATGACCGTGTACGACTACTGCCACCTCGGCCACGGCCGCAGCATGGTCGCGTTCGACCTGGTGACCCGCTGGCTGCGGTTCAGCGGTTACGACCTGACCTACGTGCGCAACATCACCGACATCGACGACAAGATCATCAACCGGGCCAACGAGAACGGCGAGTCGTTCGAAGCCTTGACCGAGCGCATGATCGCGGCGATGCACGAAGATGAAGCGCGCCTGAACATCAAGAAGCCGGACATGGAACCGCGCGCCACGGATCACATCCCGGGCATGCACGCGATGATCCAGACCCTGATCGACAAGGGTTACGCCTACGCCCCGGGCAATGGCGACGTGTACTACCGCGTCGGCAAATTCATGGGCTATGGCAAGCTGTCGCGCAAGAAGATCGAAGACCTGCGTATCGGCGCCCGCATCGAAGTCGACGAGTCCAAGCAGGACCCGCTGGACTTCGTGCTGTGGAAGGCCGCCAAGCCGGGCGAGCCGAGCTGGGAATCCCCGTGGGGCGCCGGGCGTCCGGGCTGGCACATCGAATGCTCGGTGATGTCGACCTGCTGCCTCGGTGAGACGTTCGACATTCATGGTGGCGGCAGCGACCTCGAGTTCCCGCACCACGAAAACGAAATCGCCCAGAGTGAAGCGGCCACCGGCAAGACCTACGCCAACGCGTGGATGCATTGCGGCATGATTCGCATCAATGGCGAGAAGATGTCCAAGTCCTTGAACAACTTCTTCACCATCCGCGACGTGCTCGACAAGTACCACCCGGAAGTCGTGCGTTACCTGCTGGTGTCGAGCCATTACCGCAGCGCCATCAACTATTCGGAAGACAACCTCAAGGACGCCAAAGGCGCTCTGGAGCGTTTCTACCATGCGTTGAAAGGCCTGCCGAGCGTAGCCCCGGCCGGCGGCGAAGCCTTCGTCGAGCGTTTCACTCAGGTGATGAACGACGACTTCGGCACGCCGGAAGCCTGTGCGGTGCTGTTCGAGATGGTTCGCGAGATCAACCGTCTGCGCGAGAGCGATCTCAATGCCGCGGCCGGTCTGGCAGCCCGTATGAAAGAACTGGCCAGCGTGTTGGGCGTGTTGCAGCTTGAGGCTGATGACTTCCTGCAGGCCGGCGCCGAAGGGCGAGTGGACGCAGCCGAAGTCGAAGCGTTGATCGCTGCGCGTCTGGCGGCACGTGCCGGCAAGGACTGGGCCGAATCGGACCGCATCCGCGACCAGCTCACCGCCATGGGCGTGGTGCTGGAAGACGGCAAGGGCGGCACGACCTGGCGTCTGGCTGACTGATGGCTTGATCCGCTTCAAAACGAAACCCGCCTTGTGCGGGTTTTTGTTTTTTGGTGCTGTTCGCGAATTCGGCGCTGACAGGGCGGGCCCCATCGCTGGCAAGCCAGCTCCCACAGTGTCCGTATCGTATACAAAATCGTCGCAGCCCACAGAACCTGTGGGAGCTGGCTTTTTGATCGTTCCCACGCTCCGCGTGGGAATGCATCCAGGGACGCTCCGCGTCCCATTAAGAGCCGAACGCGGAGCGTCCGTTCAGGCATTCCCACTCGGAGCGTGGGAACGATCCCTTGTTACTCAGTCTGGCGCAGTCTTTTGTAAAGGGTGTTGCGGCTAACCCCCAGCCTGCGCGCCAGATAGGAAATATTGCCCCCGGCCGCCTGCAATTGCCGGTTCAAATCTTCGACGTCATTCAGATCCACGGCCAGCGGCTCGGGTGTCTCCACCGGCTCCATCTCCAGATCGACGAAAAAATCATCCGGCAAATGCTCTGGCCGCACCGGCTGTTCCTCGGCCATGGCCAGCGCCACCTGCATTACGCTGCTGACCTGACGTAAGTTTCCCGGCCACGGATGGCGCCCGAACAACTCCAGTACCTCGCGACTCAGGCCGGCCCACTGGCTCGGTTCGCGGTGCTGTTCCCACAAACGCTTGAACAGTGCCTCTTTATCACTGCGCTCTCTCAAGGGCGGCAGCTCTAAAGTCAGGCCGCCGATGCGGTAGTACAAGTCCTCACGGAAACGCCCCAACTGCACCTGCTCGCGCAATGAGCGGTTGGTCGCGGAAATGATGCGGATGTCCACTGGGAACAACTCACTGCTGCCCACCGGTTGCACGCAGCGCTCCTGCAGCACTCGCAGCAGGCGGGCCTGGGTCGGTAGCGGCATGTCGCCGATTTCGTCGAGGAACAGTGTGCCTTTATTCGCCTTGCGGATCAGGCCGATACTGCCTTTCTGGTTGGCACCGGTAAACGCGCCTTTCTCGTAACCGAACAGCTCTGATTCGACCAGTTCAGCGGGGATGGCCGCACAGTTCACCGCAATGAACGCCTGTTTGCTGCGGGAGCTGGCCTGATGCAAAGCCTTGACGAACACTTCCTTGCCAACGCCGGTTTCACCGTGGATCAACAGTGGAATGTCTTTTTCCAGCAAGCGCTCGGCCTGGCGCACAGCTTTTTCTACACGGCTGTCGCCGAAGTGCAGGGTGTTGAGGCTGATAACAGCCGGTATGGGTACGGTCGCAGCCGGTTCGGCGAATACTCGCGGTTGAATCGCAACCTGTTTTGGTCTTTTCAGCAAACACTGGAAACGGTTGCGCCCGGAAGCCTGCAGCGAGAAGGGCAGCCCTTCGGGTTGATTCAGCAGCTCCAGCAACGAGACCTTGAACAGGCTTTCGACACTGACCCGCGACAGGCGCACGCCGAGCAAATTGTCGGCGCGGCGGTTGGCCGAGAGTACTTGGCCGCTCTCATCGAAAATCAGCAAGCCGGCCCATTGGCTGTCGAGGTTGTTCAGGCCGGTGTTGAAGGTCAATTGGAAATGCTGGCCATGGAACAGGTTGAGGATCAGCCGGTTTTCCACGGTCTGGCTCATCATCTTGACCATGCCCAGGGTGTGGGACGGTGGCAGGTAGCTGTCGCTGGACACGTCGAGCACCGCGATGATCTTGCGCTCGGCATCGAAAATCGGCGCGGCGGAACCGGTCATGAAGCGGTTGGCCTTGAGAAAGTGTTCGTCGTGTTCGATGTGTACCGCCTGCTCGCAGACCAGCGCCGTGCCGATAGCGTTGGTGCCGCTGCAGCGCTCCATCCAGCTGGCGCCAGCGCTGAAGCCGCGGGTCAGGCCAGGTTCGATAAAACGCTGGGTGCCCCAGGTCGTCAGCACCTGGCCCTGATTGTCGGCGAGCATGATCAGGCAGTTGGAGTTGCTGAGAATGTTTTCGTAGTACGGCAGCACTTCCTGGTGGGTGGTTTGCACCAATGAATGCTGGCTCTCGAGCAATTGCTTGATGCTCTGCGCCGGAAGTTGATCGAAGGCCGGAGCGCTCTGGTGATCAAGGCCAAACGCACGGCACCGGGACCAGGAATCCTGGATGATGGCGTCGTGGGACAGCGGCGAGGCAGGTGCGGCCATGGCAGTTGATCTCTGAACAGGCTTTTATTGTTTTTATGGGTGTTGCGTTGACATTCAAACACTACAAACCTGTAGGAGCACGGCTTGCCGGCGATGGCGATTTCGAGGGCGCCATCGCCGGCAAGCCGTGCTCCTACAGAGGGAAAAAGCATCCATAGAGTGTTGTTCACTATTGTTCACTGTCAATGGGTGAACTGTTCAATTGTTCATTTGTGATTGTTCATTTGTGTTCAGCAACGAACTTTGGGTTAACGCTTTTTCCATGGTTTTTCAGGTAAATCAACAGGTTGAAATTTCTGGCACGAAAGTCGCTCTAGTGCTCCGGTCGCTTGACTCCAAAAAATAAAAAAGGCCGAGCCATGTCATTAACCCTGGAGCATGTCAGCCGCACCGTCGAGGGCCAGACCTGGATTGACGATGCGTGTCTGCGTTTCGAACCTGGATCCTTCAACGTTTTGCTTGGGCGCACGCTGTCCGGCAAAACCAGTCTCATGCGTCTGATGGCCGGGCTGGACAAGCCGGACACCGGCCGTATCCTGATGAATGGCGTCGATGTCACGCAACGGCCCGTGCGACTGCGCAATGTGTCGATGGTGTATCAGCAGTTCATCAATTACCCGACCATGACCGTCTTTGAGAATATCGCCTCGCCACTGCGTCAGGCCGGTGTGTCCAACGAGCTGATCCAGAGCAAAGTGCTGGAAACCGCGAAGATGCTGCGCATCGAGAAGTTTCTGCAGCGCTATCCGCTCGAACTCTCCGGCGGTCAGCAACAACGCACAGCCATGGCTCGGGCGCTGGTCAAGGACGCCGAGCTGATCCTGTTCGATGAGCCGCTGGTCAACCTCGACTACAAACTGCGCGAAGAGCTACGCCAGGAAATGCGCGAGCTGTTCAAGGCGCGCCATACCATTGCGATTTACGCCACCACCGAACCCAACGAAGCCCTGGCATTGGGCGGCACCACGACCATTCTTCATGAAGGCCGGGTGATCCAGAGCGGCAAGTCCTCCGAGGTCTATCACCAGCCGCAGACGGTGCTGGCGGCGGAATTGTTTTCCGAACCGCCGATCAACCTGATGCCGGGCCGCATCGCTGGCAACGAAGTGAGTTTCGCCAATTTCGTGCACTTTCCGTTGAACGTTGACCTGCGCCCGGTGGGCGAGGGCGAGTTTCGCTTCGGCGTTCGTCCCAGCCACATCTCGCTGGTGCCGAGCAACGACGATGACCTCGAACTGGCAGTGACTGTCGAAGTCGCCGAGATCAGCGGCTCGGAAACCTTCCTGCACGTGCGCAACGAACACTTCCTGCTGGTGCTGCACTTGCCCGGTGTTCACGAATACGACGTCGATGCGCCGATCCGCATCTACATTCCGACCCATAAACTGTTTGTGTTCGATGCGCAGGGGCGGCTGGTCCAGGCGCCGGGCCGGCGTGTCGCGAGGGTTGCCTGATGGCCGAAATCCGTTTGCAGAACCTCGCCCACAGCTACACCAAAACCCCGGCTGGGCCGGAAGACTATGCGATCCGGGAAATGGACCACATTTGGGAGCAGGGTGGTGCGTTCGCCTTGCTCGGCCCGTCGGGTTGCGGCAAATCGACGTTGCTCAACATCATTTCCGGGTTGCTCAGCCCGTCACAGGGGCATGTGCTGTTCGACGGCAAAGCGGTCAATGACCTGACCCCGGAAAAGCGCAACATCGCCCAGGTTTTCCAGTTCCCGGTGGTCTACGACACCATGACGGTATTCGACAACCTGGCGTTCCCGTTGCGCAACCAGGGCATGGCAGAGGCGAAAATTCACACCAAGGTGCAGGAAATTGCTGAAGTCCTCGACCTGCAGAACCTGCTGAGCAAAAAAGCCCGCAACCTCACCGCCGACGAGAAACAGAAAGTCTCCATGGGCCGTGGGTTGGTGCGCGACGACGTGTCGGCGATCCTCTTCGATGAACCGCTGACAGTGATCGACCCGCACCTGAAGTGGAAGCTGCGGCGCAAACTCAAGCAGATCCACGAGCAGTTCAACATCACCATGGTCTACGTCACCCACGATCAGCTGGAGGCTTCGACCTTCGCCGACAAGATCGCGGTGATGTACGGCGGGCAGATCGTGCAGTTCGGCACTCCAAGGGAATTGTTCGAACGGCCCAGCCACACCTTTGTCGGCTATTTCATCGGCAGTCCAGGCATGAACCTGATCGATGTGCAGCCACAACCGGGCGGCGTCGGTTTCGCTTCGACGCATTTGCCGCTGTCCGAGGCCATGCAGCAACGGATTGCCGAGTCCGAGTGGAAAACCCTGAAAGTCGGCATTCGCCCAGAGTTCGTGCACGTCTGGGACGAGCCTTTTGATGAGGCGATGCGGGCACAGGTCGTACACGTCGAAGACCTCGGCACCTACAAGATCATGACCCTGAACCTCGACGGCGCACCGCTGAAAGTACGCCTGGCCGAAGATAAACCGGTGCCGGAAGGCATGGCCTACATCAGTTTTCCGGCGCAATGGTTGATGGTCTATGCCGACGAATTCCTGCTCGAAGCACAGGCCAACAATGAGGTGCAGCCATGAACAAGGTGCAGAACAACAAGGCCTGGTGGCTGGTGCTGCCGGTGTTCCTGCTGGTGGCGTTCAGTGCGGTGATCCCGATGATGACCGTGGTCAACTATTCGGTGCAGGATATCTTCGACCAGTCCAGCCGCTACTTCGTCGGTGCCGACTGGTACAAGCAGGTGCTGCTCGATCCACGACTGCATGATTCGCTGTTGCGTCAGTTCATTTATTCGGCCTGCGTGCTGCTGATCGAAATCCCGCTGGGGATCGCGATTGCACTGACCATGCCGACCAAGGGCCGCTGGTCGTCGGTGGTGCTGATCATCCTGGCGATTCCGCTGCTGATCCCGTGGAACGTGGTCGGCACCATCTGGCAAATCTTTGGCCGGGCCGACATCGGCCTGCTGGGCTCCAGCCTCAACGCCATGGGTATCAGCTACAACTATGCAGCGAACACCATGGACGCCTGGGTCACGGTGCTGGTGATGGATGTCTGGCACTGGACTTCGTTGGTGGCGCTGTTGTGCTTCTCCGGTCTGCGGGCGATTCCGGATGTGTACTACCAGGCTGCGCGAATTGACCGGGCCTCTGCCTGGGCGGTGTTCCGGCACATCCAGTTGCCCAAGCTCAAAAGTGTGTTGCTGATCGCCGTGATGCTGCGCTTCATGGACAGTTTCATGATCTACACCGAGCCGTTCGTACTGACCGGCGGCGGGCCGGGCAATGCCACGACGTTTCTCAGCCAGACCCTGACGCAGATGGCGATCGGGCAGTTCGACCTGGGGCCGGCGGCGGCGTTTTCGTTGGTGTATTTCCTGATCATCCTGTTGGTGTCCTGGCTGTTTTACACCGCCATGACTCACTCTGACGCCAACCGCTGAGGCCATCATGAGCAAGAGAAAGCTGATCCCACTGCTGATCTACATCCTGTTCCTGCTGGTGCCGATCTAC